>JAMCPM010000019.1 GCA_023382335.1 Actinomycetota bacterium | reverse complement strand
TACTCCTCCGCGTGATCGAGCACCATCCGTACTGCTCGTTCCTTCAACTCTTTGGGATACCGCTTTCGTGTGTTCATGACTCCATCCTCTCAAAAGATGGAGCCTCCAGGAAACCCGGGGCGATTCAGGAAAGACTTTTCGTTGGCTTTGTGCCAATCTACTTCTTCTAAATATGGCTCGAAATCAATCGTGAACAAGTCATGGCCGACCTTATCGGTAATCATATGGGGAAAGTGTATTTGTGCGAGCGAGGTGTGAGCTCTAAAATTTGTTCTCTTCAAAAGAGCTTCATTAGCATTGACAAATACGCGTACATACAGTGATTTATTCCTAATGTATAATTGTGCTGCCGCCTTATGCTGACCGTCAAAAAGCCTGATTTCCCCCTCTTCATTATCATCTAAATTTAGAATTCCCAGACTAGGTTGCAATTGAGGATTGCCGACATAAAATTCTTCTATGAGAGGTTCTAGATCCACTATGGTTCTGGGATTTATGATTGAATCATGAAACAAGATTGAAAAAGGCAATAGACCGCTGAATGAAACTATTGAGGAATCATTTCCGTCAGCAATCAAAGGTGAAGTAATTCTTTGTGTCTCTCCATCTTCATTAAATAAGATTTGTATTTTTTCATTATCAGCCTCGGCTTTAACTCTTATGCGATTTGGGAAAAACTCTTGTAATGCGTCGCCGAGAGTGAAGTCCCTTTGAATTGATAAGTATTGTTCCTTATGAGCTCGAAACTGGTAAATATACCTCATTAGCTGCAAATCGCGTGCTTTCTTTGATCGATTCTCAGATTCGAGGACCAGCCCCCAGTTAACTTCATCATCTGGTCCATGCCGATCTAGAGAAACAATGTGATCAACGTCAACTTTATCTATTTGTAAATCAATGGGTTTTCCTGAGATGTAGCTCAGTCCATCTTGACGACGATGCAACCGATTAATAAGCTCGGCCCTTTCAGTCTGCGATAACGTTTCTATTTTTGATTCTCGGCGCATTCTCCAACCTTATCGTCATTTATCAATCTATTGTCTCATTGCTTAACATCTGAATTTTTAACTATTATGCGCGGGATTAAAAGAAAAGTAATAACCCAGCCGCCCCAAGCGAAAAATCATCACCTTCGACACGACCAATATAGTTTACAGAGATTAACGAAAGATCTTTGTAAACATATCCATCCTTATCAACCCTTCCAATACATGAGCGGTCTATTTCAAGATAACCGTCTCTGTCAACTCGAACATTTTCTACTCGACCAATATAATTGATTGGATTGCGGGATAACTCTGTATAGACGTATCCGTCCCGATCTATTTGTCCAATACAATTATTAGAAGAATCGTAAATAAATGTGGTCATAGACTTATCCTTCCTAGATAAATATACTCATTGCTCAATATTAATGATCCATTTTCCACGTGATTTGACGTTCATAATATAATCCCCATCGGCTGGCACGTGTATAGCAGTTTGGCCTTTATAATCTTTGCCATTGCTTTCATTCAATAGATAACCTAAATTCTCACCTTGGCTATTTAGCAGACTTACTTGAAAAAACCAATTGGTATCGTCCTCGTTCTGAAATGAAAATGTTGCCAGACCTTCACCGAGCTGAAAATTCTTTACAACACTATCGCCTTTACCTTTGAATTCTTGCTTGCCGGGCATATGACTTTTCCTTTTTTTCGATGTCGAGTGCTTGCTTGATGCTTGTTTCTCGTCAATCCTTTTATCCCGGTTTTCAGTAGACTCGTTTGAAGAATTATTTGGTTTCGACTGTTCATTCTCTTTCGAATCAGAATTTTTTTCTTTCTCTGGTTCATAGAACATACTGTTCCAAATTGCGACAAACATTTCACCTGTAAAACGCGCGAAATAAGAATTGCTATCGACGACAATAGATACCATTGTTTTATTGAAACCAGTGAAAGATTGCTTAATTTCTTGATCTGTTCTGGCAATCTCAATCCCATCATTGAAATAAGACCAATCAACGATTTCATTAAGACCGCAATTAATGGAATGCTGACCGCCGAGAAAAACCAGTCTATTGTTAGTTAAGCTCAAAGTCCCAGTATCAATATTTGTAATCACTTCCTCTTGCTTTGTCTTAAATTCCCCACCTTGTGCCCCAAAGTCCTTGCCATTTGGTTGATAGTTAACTCCGCCATAATATCCAGTAGTTTCTATGCGTGGCTCTAGTAACGAAATATTGTTCAAATTTAATAGCGGTTTTTCATAGTCGGTCAGCGATATCGGCAGTGCCAGAAGAGTGGCTGGTATTTTTCCTTGCTTAAGTTGTTCTAACCAACTTTTGAATTCCGAAGATTTGACAAAAACTTGGTCTGACATGCCACCATTGGCTATATTGAGCCATTCTCTTGCTGTCAGGTTATTGTGTCCGTATTGCCGCCAAATCGGATTATCTTTGTTTTGAACTGAGGTAAGGCGCGCACCGCTACTCTTTTTATTAAAAGAGGCGCCGCATTTCGGACATTTACAAAACTTGCCACCTGGTAGAAATCCAAATATTTTCTTTTCTTCAGGCGCAGAAAGGGGTCCCTGTTTACAAACAGGGCATTTCTTAAGCCAGTCTGTTTCGTATGATGTCATGGAAAATGAATCAGACAATAAATGAGATGTAATATTATCAGTGCCGCCGGACGGAATGCCATAGGTTCGTTGGCTTTTTAAAAAAAGGGGAATTAAGGCGACTGCAGGGAGCCGTCGTCTGGGCGCAGCCCAGACTTCCCGCCATTCGCCGAGAGACAACGGCGCGAGGGAAACCTTTAGGTCGAAATGGTGGGAAGTCGGGGCTCATTTTGACCTACAAAATGAGACCAGACGACGCTGGATTGGAGCGGGCCAAATGCCCCGGAAATTCAGTTAATTCCCCTTTTGGTTTTGCTTTGTTTTCAGGGGTTTTGCCTATTACTATAGGGTGTTTCTATTAATTGAAACAGGCAATGTAACACCCTGACAGACCAGAATCTGCCCCTTGTAATCGGGTCTTGTAGCGGAAACAAGATGCAACGCAAGATCCTGGAAGGTATTGATTTCAGGTCTTGATACGAGATCAACAGGCAAATCAATACGTGGCCTATTAAGATCGCCTCTTAAAACAGATATTTAAGATGCGTAATAAGAAGCTGGCAGGCGAGATTTCCAATAGTATTTCTATCCGGTATGAGTGATAAAGTATATGACCATCCGATCTCAGCAATATCCTGATATCGGTGTCTTGGGCTGATTAGTATGACTTTCAGAAAGGACCATGTCATGCGGGAGCTTCGAAAATATTTACTTGATATTTCAAAAGATCTTGCTATTAGGCGAGGATACTTTACTACTCAGGAGTGGGACAAAAGTATAAAAAAGCACGGCCCCGATAAGATGATGCAAAAAGTGGAACGTTTAGAATATGCACGGAGGCAAAAAAGAGGAGCTACCCAAAAGAAATTTCTTAAGAAATCACATCCTCCGACATATGAGAATTGGTCGGCTTTTCTTAGGAAAATGAAAAGTAAGTCGTCAGCGGCTAAGAAAATGTGCGAAGCACGCACGCGGAAAGCGAATGCAGCTGATCCAGCTAACCAAATCACGGCCGAAGATATCTGGTCAATCCTCGTGAAAGCGCAAGGTCGCTGTGTTTATTGCGATTCGTTATGCGTTGAAACACTGCCTTACGACGCAAAGACAGGTCGTAAGCTGCCATGGGAAGACATTGGTCGGAGGATAGGCAGTCTGGAACACCTGATACCAAGAAGAGATGGTGGTGGTAATGAGCCCGAGAATCTAGCTTGGGCTTGCTTGTGGTGTAATACATGGGAAAGTGAGCGCCGACAGGGTGCGACTGATCATGGGGGTCACTATCCGTCAGAGAGAAAGCGCCGCGGTCGCCCCCCTCTGCCCCCTTGGCCCATCATGCCGCAGCCTTATGCACTTGCAAAGGAAAATTTTTGCGATAAATACGGATTCCAGGCGGATATCGATATTAAGTATGATGAGGACGAGTACATGAACGACTTTAGGGCCGGGCGCAAGAACAAATTTAAACTTCTGGCTGAAAAGTGGTATAGGGATGATTATATAGCCAACATGGGCGAGAAGGCTTATATAGCCAAATTTGGGATCGAGGCATTCAAGAAAGAGTATGACATAGACGTTTACGATGTCGTGTACCCAGAGGGTAATGGTGCATCAATGAGTTCGCTCGGTTTCTTCGCTTTACTCAATCCCGATGCGGCCGAAGAGTACGTTGCCAGCCATGGCGGAATGATCGAAAGCTCTTCTGACTAATAAGAAGCATCTTGCTAGTATAAGATCAAACTAGATAACTCTTGCATCACTTTCAAATCCATGAGATGATGACTTCAACAAAGTCCGTAAATTGGCGAACTAATTATGAGTGTCAAAGAAGCATTTGGTAAGAAAATCAAACAGGCCCGGCTTGAGCGAGGACTAAAGCAGAGCGACATCGCTAAGGTCCTCGGTTATGAGTCCAAAAGTTATGTCTCTGACGTTGAGAACGGTCACTTCCTCCCCCAGCCCGATAAGCTCAAGAAATGGTCCAGAGCGCTGGGCATGACCCAAAAGGAAATGACCGATCTGCTCCTGGAAGCCAGGTTGGAAGATTTGGGACTGACTGACCCCGGAATGACTCTCATGTTCAAGGAAGTCCCAAACATGACCAGCGAAGAGCTTGAATCAGTTGTTAGAGCATACAGGGCAGTAATTAAGGCCCGAGAGGCCAAAGGAAAGAATAAATCATGAGATGTGTTATCTACCTTAGAGTATCTACCCGGGAACAGGCCGAAGGCGGCTATTCCATTCCCGCCCAGCGTGAAGCCTGCATGAAGCTCATCCGGGAAAATGGCTGGATGCTCATTGATGAGTACGCCGACAGGGGCGAATCGGCAAGAAGCACAGCCCGCCCTCAGCTTCAGGAAATGCTCTCAAGGATAAAGAAGAAAGATATCGACGCTGTAATAATCCATAAGATTGACCGCCTGGCCAGGAATATGTCGGACCATGTGGCCATCAAAGCCGTTTTAACGCGCTCCGGAGCGCAGCTGGTGTCGGTGGTTGAAAATATCGAAGACTCAGCCTCTGGACACTTCGTGGAGGGCATTCATGCTCTTATGGCTGAGTTCTACTCCGCTAATTTGTCAGCGGAAGTGAAAAAAGGTCTTCTTCAAAAAGCCAAGTCGGGCGGAATGGTTACAAGAGCCCCGGTCGGCTACAAAAACGTCAGAGACACAATCGAGGGCAAAAGCATCGCCAGAGTAATACTTGATGAGGATATGGCCCCGCTGGTTAAAGAATGCTTCGATCTCTACGCTACCGGCAATTACTCGTTGGCTGAGATTCAAAAGATAATGGCCAAGAAGGGACTGAGAAACAGCTTTTCAAAAAAGCGGCCTTATCCTGAGTTCTGTAAGTCATCAATCGCCTCGCTGCTCCAAAACAGGTTCTATATGGGGACTGTCAGATACCGGAACGTCGAGTATCCGGGCCTGCATGAACCGATTGTCGAACCGGCACAGTTTGAGAGAGTGCGACAGATGCTAAGAAGCCGGGACCAGGCTGGGGTGAGAAAGAGAAAACATCCTCATTATCTAAAGGGCACCATCTACTGTGCTGAATGCGGTTCGAGACTTTCCTTCCTGCTAGCCAAGGGTAAGTATCCTTATTTCTACTGCTTGGGCCAGAAACGCCATAACGGCTGCTCCCAGAAATACGTTGACGCCCTGTGGGTGGAAAAGAAGATCGAGGACCTATACAAGAACATCCAGCTTCCACCGGAAACAGTTAAAGAGCTGAAAGTAAAGCTGGAAGAGGAGATAGTCAATCAATCCGCTTCTTCAATCCTGCAAAGAAAAAGGCTGACCAAGAAAATTGATGAATTGACAGATAAGAGATACAAGTTAGTTGAAGCATATTACGCCGAAGCCATTGCTATCGATATTTTGAAGGGCGAACAGGAACGGCTGGTTAATGAAATCACTGATTGCGAAGAGAATCTAAAAATCCTAGATGGCAAGCATGAGAATGTACAGGAGCTCCTGGAAAGAGCCATAGACCTAGCCGGAAACTGCCACGAGGCTTATCTAAAGGCCCAGCCTGACAACAGGCGGCTATTGAATCAGACCTTCTTTGACAAAATATTCGTCGGCGACATTGACGAGAAATTAAAAGACCCTGAATACAGCGATCTCTTCCACGAGCTTTTTACTGGCGATAGTTTGAATAAGTCAAGTTTGGTCGGGGTGGGCGGATTTGAACCGCCGGCCTCACGGTCCCGAACCGTGCGCTCTACCAGGCTGAGCCACACCCCGACGTCGGGAATAAATGCTTCAGGAACCGGCAATCGACCCCGGCACCGCTCGATATTGTAGCACGAAAGCCCTTCACTTTACGCAGCAGCGCCTGTATAGCCTAAGGTTTATTTCGCACAAAAAAGGGACCCCCACCCCTGGTGGGTCCCCTTTTTCAGTTCCCTTGATCCCTTACACCACGCCGCTTATCAGCGAGACGTCATAGCCTTCCTGCTGGGCCATGAGTTTGAAATCATGTGGATTGGATGCAACCTGTACGGCATCCTGCAGCGTTACCAAACCCCTGCTATAGAGTGACAGGAGCGATTGATCGAAGGTCTGCATGCCGTAGTAATCGCCTTCGCGTATAGCGTCTTCGATCTTGTGCGTGTGCTCAGGATCAAGAACCAGGTCTCTGATCCTCTTGGTCATGATCATCAGCTCGAGCGCCGGCACTCGCCCCTTGCCGTCGGCTCGCGGCAGCAGCCGCTGGGAGATGATCCCGCGCAGAGAACCGGCGAGCAGAATCCTCACCTGCTTCTGTTGATGCAAGGGGAAGAAGTCAATGATACGGTTTATGGTCTCACTGACATCGATCGTATGTAGAGTGCTCAGGACCAAGTGGCCTGTCTGCGCAGCGGTCATGGCCGTGCGCACTGTTTCCAGGTCACGCATCTCACCGATGAAGATCACATCGGGGTCCTGTCGCAGTACGTATTTCAAAGCGGTCGAATAACTGCGAGTGTCGATTCCGATCTCGCGCTGGTTGATCATCGATTTTTTATCGCTGTGAAGGATTTCTATCGGGTCTTCAACCGTGACGATATGGCGGCGTATATTGGAATTGATATAATCGATCATTGCCGCTAATGTTGTCGTCTTGCCGCTGCCGGTGGTGCCTGTTACCAGTATCAGGCCCCTGGGCTCTAGCGAAAGGCGCTGCAAAACCAATGGCAGGTTCAGCTCATCGAATCCGGGGATCTTGCTGACCACCTGCCGCATGGCGATGCTGATGCTGCCGCGCTGCCGGAAGATGTTAACGCGAAAACGGCCCACATCCTGGACTCCGTACGCGAAATCGATTTCGTTCTGATCGGAAAAGATGGCAATTTGCTTGTCGGTCATCACCGAGGCTGCGTATTCCTTCATGCCCTCCGGCGTGATTTCCTCTTCACCCAACGAGTAGAGCTCCCCGTCAACACGTATTACCGGCGGACTGCCGGATTTCAGATGCAGGTCGGACGCTCCACGCTGCACCATTGCCTGCAATAATACATCGATGTTTTTCATCAGAATTTGCCTCCCGGTCCGGATATGCCAGCCACTGGGGAATTGCCTCCTATGAATTTCTTCGGAAATCCAGCATCATTCTTGACCTGGCACCCTGCCGTCCACCGCTCCCTGGCAGCCGCAATCGTCCTGTGTTAAGCTATTCGCCGCCAGTTATGAGGCGTCGTCTAATGGTAGAAGGGGGGATTCTGGATCCGCCGGTGGAGGTTCGAATTCTCCCGCCTCAGCCAGCTCTCTTCACCACTCTCTTAAAATGCTCCACCGGCAAGGCTTGGCATCCTGCCGACCCGGGTAGATTACGGCCATCGATGAAAGACCTGCATCTGCCATGAGCCTAAATGACGACCGGCCAAATATTGTCTGCAGCGGCCTGACCAAATTCTACGGGCCGAACCGCGGCATCGAAGGCCTCAACCTCGAGATCGGCCACGGCGAGATCTTTGGCTTTCTGGGTCCCAACGGCGCCGGCAAGACCACCACCATCAGACTGCTCATGGGCTTCCTTAAGCCTACCGCCGGGAGCGCTTCAGTGCTGGGCCTGGATGCCTGGAGCCAGTCGGTCCAGATCAAGATGCACGTCGGCAACATACCTGGTGACGTCAACCTGTATGAGAACATGCACGTCCACGATCTCATCGATTATATTGACCGCTACCGGCCTGGACCCGATCCCCTCCGCGGCGAGCTGATAGAAAGGCTCGACCTTGATGTCAACAAGAAGGTCAAATCACTTTCGCGCGGAAACCGGCAAAAAGTCGCGATCGTCGTGGCAATGATGCACGACCCCGAACTCCTTATCCTCGACGAGCCTACCCTCGGGCTCGACCCGCTGATGCAGCAGGAGTTCTATACCATCCTGGGGGAATTCAGGAACCGCGGCCACACGGTTTTTCTCTCCTCGCATATCCTTTCCGAGATCGAGCGCGCGTGCGACCGCGTCGGTATCGTCAGGCAGGGTCGCCTGGTGGATGTGCGCGCCATCGAAGAGTTGCGCCAGAACAAGATCCGTCACATGGACGTTGTCTTCCGCGACCACGTGCCTCCGGAGGAGTTCGAGCGGCTGCCGCAGGTCCTGGCGGTACAGGAGCTAAACAGCCATATGAGGATCACCATCAAGGGCGACATCGACTCTCTGATCAAACAGATAGCGAATCACCCGGTCGAAGACCTGACGTTTGCCCAGCCCAGCCTGGAGGATTTCTTTATGAGCTTCTACGGGCAGGAAGGCGGCGAGGAACGGTCATGAACCTGAACCTGCTGAGACGAACCATCGCCGACAAACGCATTTCCATCCTGGTATACGCTCTGGGCGTCGCTGCCTATGCGATCTTCGTAGTGGCCATCTGGCCGTCCCTGAAAGAAAACGTCAACACGCTCAACCAGCTCTGGGAAAGCTATCCGGAGAGCATCAGAAAGGCCTTCGGAGGCGAGAGCCTTACCTTCTCGACCTTTGACGGGTTCCTCTCGGTTGAATACTTCAACCAGATGTGGGTCGTTGTGATGACCGCATTCTGCGTCAGCATCGCTACCGGCGCCATCGCACTCGAGATTGAAAAGGGGACGATGGAGCTTCTTCTGGCTCAGCCGGTCTCGCGCCGCGCCGTTCTGGTCACACGCCACATGTTCTTTGAGCTTGGCACCATGTTTCTGATCGCAGCCACGTTCGCGCCCATAGCCATCGGCGCTCCGTTGGTGGCTGACAATTTTAATTTCACCGGCCTGCTCGCTTTCATCCTGCCGGCTTTCCTGTTCTTTTCAGCCATCGGCTCGCTGACGTTCTTTTTCTCTACCATTTTCAATACGAGGGGCGTGGCGATCTTCGTCTCGCTGGGGATAATCATCTTTTCCTATGCGCTGGACATTCTGGCCAAGCTCAACGACACCATCAGCCATGTGCACTTTCTCTCGTTGTTCTATTACTGGGACCCGTACCGCTATCTGCATAATGTCGATTTCGCCTGGGTGGATCTGGCGATTCTGACGGGAATCGTGCTTGTCAGCACAGCCGCCGCCGTAGTGCGATTTGAAAGGCGCGACGTCGCTGTGTAAAATGTCCGGGCTGGTTTTATACGGCGCATTCGTCTAGTGGCCTAGGACGCCGCCCTCTCACGGCGGTAGCAGGGGTTCAAATCCCCTATGCGCTACCACTTTCTTTCAGGTTCAAGCTCTCCCCTATGCGCTAGCACTTTCTTTCCCTCTTGCCCACTCAGCAGCGCCGCGGCCGAACTCGTAACACTCCCGGACCTCATCAACCCCCGGGAAGAACCGCTGCTGCAGGGCATCGTCCATGACCTCATACCCTTCAGCCCTCAGGATCTCCGTAAGCTTGCGCGTGGCTCCCCCACTCCAGCCGAAGGAACCGAACACGGCCAGCTTCTTGGTCTTATCCCTGGGGATTCGCAGATAAGGTATGAACGCTTCGATCGGAGGATAGATGCCGCTGACAAACGTCGGCGACGCCATCAGTATAAGCCGGCTATCCAGCAGATCCGAGACGATGTCGCTGGCGTCGGTATTCTTCACGTTCCAGGCCCTGCATTCGAGGCCGCCCGCCTTGAGACCGTCAGCGACAGCGCCGACCATGGTCTGTGTAGCGCCCCACATGGTTCCGTAAACGATCGTGGCCTTGTCCGCGACTTCCAGGGTGGCCCAACTGCGGTAATGCCTGAAAAGTATATCGATGTCCCGACGCCACACCGGCCCGTGAGAAGGGCCAATCATGTCGATCTCCAGATCCTTGACCTTGTCCATCGCCCCCAGGACGGCCTTGCGGAAACAGGCGAGCAGGAAAGCATAGTACTTTCGCAGATGCGGCAACACAAGATCGGTGCCGACCTCGTCGACAAAGCGTTCGGTGCTGGCGACATGCGAGCCGAAAGCGTCACAGCTGAAGAGAATTTTTTCTTCAGGGCAGTATGTGAACATCGTCTCCGGCCAGTGCAGCAGGGGCGTGTTGAAGAATTTTAGCGTGCGCTTGCCCAAAGACAGCTTCTCGCCATCCCCCACTTCCCTGAAACTCCATTCCTGATGGTACATCTGGCCCAGCCGCTTAACGCCGTCTTTGCTGGCAAGGAGTGTGGCTTGGGTTGCGACCTTCATGACCTCCGAAAGGGCGCCAGAGTGATCCGGTTCGGAATGATTTGAGATAACGTAGTTGATCGTCGCTGGGTCAACAATCTCGGCGATATGGCGCAAGAGGGTGCCAGCGCCGCCGGCAGGATCGGCTGCATCGATCAGGGCAATCTTTTCATCAACGACGAGATAGGCATTGTAGGAGCTGCCTGCATCGGTGGAGAGGCCGTGAAAATCCCGGATGTCCCAATCCACAACTCCCACCCAATAGATTCCTTCTTTGAGCTGAATCGGCGCCACGATCATACCTCCCAGTAAAACCGGATAATATTCTGATTTACCCTGAGGTGGCCAGATTCAATCTGCGGGCCGCGAAAAATTGCCAAGCGCTTGGCAAAAAACGACTTAAGCATTTCACAGCACGGCGGCTGCATCGCCAAGCCGTCTTATACTCTCGTCACGTCCGAGCATCGCCAGCGTCTCGAACATGCCCGGCGTAACCGTCTTGCCGCTCAAGGCGATGCGGATAGGCTGCAGGAACTTCCCGAGCTTAAGATCGAGCGCATCCGCGGTCTCCCTCACCTTTTGCTCAATCACTTCACGGGTGTAGGGCTCGAGCTCACGCAGGGCTTCGATGGCCGCGGCAAGTACCCGTGGGGCATTGTCATCTTTCTTCAACTTCTGCATCGCCTGTTCCTCAAACTCCAGGGGGAGGAAGAAGAAGTCCGTGAGTTCCCCGAAGTCTACAAGCGTTTTCATCTTCTCCTGGACCAGAGGCACCAGTTCCAACACGGTGGGCCTGCCGTCTTTCCCGGGCAGTCCTGCCAGAGGCGTTCCTTCGAGGAATTCCTCGATACGCGACGCCAGCTCCCGCGGTTCCAGCAATCTTATGTACTGACCGTTCATCCACAGAAGTTTTTCCGTGTCAAAAACAGCCGCCGTGTTTCCAACCCTCTCCAGCGAGAATTTTTCGATCAGCTCTTCGACGCTGAAGAGAGTTGTCTCGGCGTCGAAACTCCAGCCCAGCAGCGCCAGATAATTGCATAGCGCCTCGCGCACATAGCCTCGCGAACGGAATTCTTCTACCGATGAGGCGCCATGCCGCTTTGAAAGAGGCGTCCGGTCCGGTCCGAGGATCAACGGCAGATGCGCATATATCGGGGGAGTCTTCCCCATCGCCTCGAAGAGGATCAGCTGACGGGGAGTATTCGGCAGATGGTCGTCGCCGCGTATGACGTGAGTGATCCGCATGCAATTGTCGTCGACAGCGACGGCGAAATTATATGTGGGTACGCCGGAAGAGCGAACGATGATGAAATCACCGATGAGAGCGTTGTCGAACTCGACCTTGCCTTTGATTCCGTCCCTGACGACGGTTGTACCGCTCGAGGGAGTCTTCAGGCGGATGACAGCCTTCCGCCCTGCCTCGATCATGCTCTGCTCGTCAGTGGGCTCTAGCTGGCGGCAGCGGCCCGTGTAAACGAAGGCACGCCCCGCGGCCTTTGCCTCCGCCCTGGATGCTTCCAGCTCTTCGGCTGTGCAATAGCAGCGGTATGCCTTGCCTTCGTCAAGCAGACGGCCGGCGACCTCTTCATAGATCGCCATCCTCTCCATCTGACGGTAGGGGCCGGCCGGCCCTCCGGCTCCAGGGCCCTCATCCCAGTCAAGGCCCAGCCAGCTCAGGCTCGATACGATCTGGCGAATCGATTCATCGGTCGAGCGGGAAAGATCTGTGTCCTCGATGCGCAACACGAAATCTCCACTGCTGCCTCTGGCATAGAGCCAGTTGTAGAGGGCGGTTCGAGCGCCGCCGACATGCAGATGCCCGGTTGGGCTGGGAGCGAACCTCACCCTGACCTGACCTTCTTCGCTTATATCAACCAAGACCTCTAGCCTTCCTCGGACCTTTTTCCTTTATCCACTAAAAAGAGCCCGATCTCTCAACCGGGCTCTTTTGATATCTATATGGTTTCAGTCTAGAACCTGGCAGCGCCTCTGAAGGTACCGCCAGAACTCACGGAGCCGATCTGCACAACCGTGCCTTCAAACGGTGCGTGAATCATCGAACCGCCGCCGATGTAGATGCCGACGTGGCTCATGTAGCCGCCGCCGGAGCCAAAGAAGACCAGGTCTCCAGGCTGTAGCTCATCATAGGATATCGGCGTGCCCGCTGCGTATTGGGCTGTGGCGCCGTGCGGCAGTGAGATGCCTACCTGGGCATATACGTACATCACCAGGCCGGAGCAATCAAATCCGGAAGGTGAAGCACCGCCCCATACATAAGGCACACCAAGATATTGCATGGCGATCCCGACAACTCCGCCCGCGGTGGAAGGATTGAGCGGACCTACACGCCCGCCGACATCGCCGCCGCCACCGCCGCTGTTATCGGCTGCTGCCGCCTGCTGCTGCGCCGCGAGTGCGGCCGCCTGCTGGGCCTGCTGCTGCGCCTGCAGCTGGGAGATCTCGCCTTCGATGCCTGAGAGCATCTGCTGCCTCTGGCCGAGTCCTGCTTCGATGTCAGCTTTCTCGCTGGCCAGTGAATCGACGAGGCCTGATTGGGTAGACTGATCGCTGGCAAGCTGAACCTTTGCTTCCTCTACCTGGTCCTTCAGCATCTTGACCTGCTCCAGGTCGTCGCGGTCCTGCTCGCCGACCTTGGTCAGCATGTCGTATTTCGTCAGGAATTCATTGAGATCGCTGGTATCCATAAGCACATCGAGGACATTGACGTCCCCGTTGCGATAGATCTTGACCACACGCTGCTCGAGGCGGTCCTGCATCTCGCCCAGTTGGACGATGGCTGCGTCAAGCTTGGCCTGATTGTCCGTGATCCTGTCATTGATCTGGGCAAGCTGGATATTGGCCTCGTTGTAGCTCTCCACCTTTGCTTCGAGTTCTCCGTTAAGGCTTGCGATCTGGGACTTGACCGATTCGGCCTGGGTTTGCTTGGCCGCTATGTCACCCGCAGGATCGGCACCAGCGAAGGTAGTTGATACCATCAAACCGATCAGGAAAATTAAGGGGAGACAAAGTAGGAAGACGGTGAGCCTTCTGAGGGAGTTATTTGGGGTTGCGTTGAAGGGGGCTCTGCTTTTTGCTGATAATGAGTGTAGCTTAAACCTGATGTTATACGCCTCCTTTAGGACGTCTGCATCGGCGTCGGTCAGTTGGCTTCGATGACTCAAAAACCTTGTGAACCTTAACAGGGCATAAAATGGAAGTCAAATCGCAGAGTAATTTTTTATGCAAAATCTCGCAAATAGCGGCATTTAAATGGGTAATTCCACTGATTAATTGGTGAAATATTCCCTTAGGCCCGCCAGAATGGCTTCAGATTCCCTCCTTGCAAGCTCATCCGAATCGATTTTCGTCTCCCCAGGCGAGGTCATGAACATCGGCTCCACCATGACGGCAGTCATCTCGGTTTCCCGTAAAACGGCATAATTACGGCCTAAAACGGGTAATGCCTCTACACTCAATTCCATAGCCAGCCGGTCGACGATCATCTGGGCCAGCACGCTGCCGGCCTCTGAAAAATAACCCTGCCTGCAAAAATAATGTCCTATGGCTCCCTGCGCGCTGGCGCTGCCATTGTTGTGATGGATGCTGAGAAAGATGTCCGCCCCAGCCGCATTTGCGATCGCCGGACGTTCGTACAGCGGAACCGTCGTATCGCTGCTGCGAGTCAAAATTACCTTCGAGCCGAGCGATTCCAGAGCCTTGGCCAGTAACAGCGCCGTTTTCAGATTCAGGTCTTTTTCACTCAGAAGGTTTCCCTCGGAATAACCAAAGTCGTCTCCCCCATGTCCGGGGTCGATGACGATCACAACATCGGCCAATGAACGGCCCACCGCATAACCACCATTGCGGTCGGGAATCTTGACCTCGGCGGAATGCGGCTCGTCCTTGGTGACTTTCGCCATCAGTTTGAGCACCGATTCATCGACCATCCCGTCCATCACCAGACCAGAATTCTTCTGGAAGTCAAGCACTGCATGCTCGGTCGACTGCCCGAAGATGCCATCCTCGGGACCGGCGTTGAATCCAAGGCAATTTAGTGATTTCTGCACGGAAAGAACATCGGCGCCGCGGAAAGGCGGGATGCGCAAATACAGCAACCGCTCTCCTGCCTTGTAACCGGCTTCCACCAGCTCACACCAGGTATTGTCAGCAACGATACCATCGGCAACAAGGCCGCTGGCTTGCTGGAAGGTAAGCACGGCCGACCGCGTATCCTCGCCGAAGTAGCCGTCAACGCCGTCGGTGCCGACGTCGTAGCCCAGACTGCAGAGTCGTGACTGGACGTCGAGCACTTCCTTGCCTCTGTCGCCCAGCTTCAGGATCTTCAAACTGACGTTCCTCTTTCGCTTTTGGGGGAAGGCGCGCATGAGCGCGTCTGGATGTACAGGTTAATTGTTGGGCAGCCAAGGTTCAAGCCGGGTCTGCCCCGCAGGGAGTCAGTTATCGGAGCGGAGCGAGGGCAGCATCATGCCCGAACCATTGGTAGTAGCGCTGTTTATGGCGCGCTCCACCAATGTCTTGGCGTTCTCGACGGCATCGACAACCGTAAAGCCTCGCGCCAGATAGCCGGCTGCGGCCGAAGAAAATACACATCCGGTGCCGTGGACCGGCGCCTGTGTTTTAATGCGCTGTCCCTCAAACTTGTGCATTATCTGTCCATCGAAGACAAAGTCTACAGGATTTCCGGGCCAATGCCCGCCGGTCACACAGGCGCTGCCGGCCCCCGCGTCCACCAGTGCTCTTGCCGCTTCCATCGCATCCTGCTCAGTGCGTATGCTGCGGCCTGATAGCATCTCCGCCTCAAAAAGGTTGGGTGTCACCAGCGAGCATCGGGGAAGCAGATTACTTACAAGATATGAAGCGCATTCATCGGCAGACAGCCGTACGCCGCCGGTGCTGGCCAGAACCGGATCGATTACGAGTTTCCCCAGTTGTCCCCGGGCGCTCCTCTGACCGACCTCTTCGATGATGTCAACCGTCGGCAACATGCCGGTCTTTGTAACGGCAGGCTTGAAATCAGCGGTAACTGATTCTAGCTGCGCCGAAACATGCTCGCGTCCGAGTGGAAAGATGCGCTGCACCCCGCGTGTGTTCTGGGCAGTCACGGCAGTAATGACGCTGAAGCCCTGCAGACCCAGATACATGAATACGCTCAGGTCCGCCTGGATACCGGCGCCACCGCTGGGATCGGAACCGGCGACGGTCAAGACTGCCGTTGGAGGCCTGTCAGACATCGTCATCGAAATGCTCGTAGCCGTGGGCAGGCATAGCCCATCCCCCTCCGGTCTGGTCGACCAGCCTGATTCCGTATTCAGCCGGCATGATCTCGCCTATGACAGTGACCGCTACCGACGCCGCAGTGGCGATCAGCGATTTGACCTGTTCGGAGACAGCTCCGGGCAGTGTGAAGAGAAGCTCGTAATCCTCGCCTCCGGTCAGCTTAAGTTCCCGTTCGTCCCATCTGAAGTCGGCAACCGCCGAGGCCAGTGACGGCAGCGCCGGCAGCGACCAGCTCTCGATCATGGCGCCGACGCCGCTCTCCTCACAGATGTGCCGCAGGTCAGTGGCAAGGCCGTCGCTAATATCAGTCATCGACGTCGCTCCGGCTGCCGCCGCCGCCTTGCCGGCAGCGATCTTTGCACTAGGTTCACGAAAGGCGGCAGTCAGATCGCTGTACTTTTCCGCAACTCCTTTTCGCAGGAGTTTTAACCCGGCAGCCGCCGATCCCAGATTTCCGGTGACGAGGATCGAATCGCCAACCGCGGCCCCGGAACGCAACACGGCCGCCCCCGCCTCGACATAGCCGCCAACGGTGACGCTTATTGTGAAGGGACCTGTCGACGCCGTCGTGTCGCCGCCGATAACAAGAACTTCTTCCTCAGCAGCCAGACCTGCAAATCCTTGGCAAAATTCGAATATATAGTCAGCGGGAGTGTCGTTGGCGCAGGAAATAGACAGCATGGCGAATCTGGGCGTGGCGCCCATTGAAGCTATGTCACTGAGATTTACCGCGAGGCTTTTGCGGCCGAGTTGAGCCGGCGTCTGCCAGCCGAGCTGAAAATGAATGCCTTCCAGCAACAGATCTGTCGTCCAGACGCCCTCAGCCGATCGAGGCATGGTTATCACTGCGGCGTCGTCACCGATGCCGGTGAGCAGGCCGGGCCCGGCTGCCGCGAAGAGACTGCGCAGCTCCTTGAGAAGCGCTTCCTCTCCGAGATCGCCTACTAGCAACCCGAGATCTCTCCCTCCCTGACGCCAAGATGATCTGATACTACTTTCATCGCGCAAAGCTCGCCGCACATACTGCAGCCATCGACCGAACCGCTCTGCCGGTCCTCATAAATGGAGCGCGCCGTCTCGGGATCGATTGAAAGCTCGATCTGGCCGTTCCAGTCCAGCGCCTTACGGGCCATGGCCATTTTCCGGTCCCATTCCATCGCTCCAGGAACGCCCTTGGCCACATCGGCTGCGTGCGCTGCTATCCGGGACACCACTACTCCCTGACGGACATCTTCCACAGAAGGCAATCCCAGATGTTCAGCGGAAGTCACATAACAAAGAAAATCAGCACCGGCCGCACCCGCCAGGGCGCCGCCGATGGCTGCTGTCACATGGTCGTAGCCGGGAGCGACATCGGTGACCAGGGGGCCCAGAACATAAAGGGGAGCTCCCCCGGTAAGCTTTTTGGCGATCTTGACGTTGGCCTCGACCTCATTCAGTGGAATGTGCCCCGGACCCTCGATCATGGCCTGGACGCCTGATTCGCGCGCCCTCTTGGCCAGCTCTCCCAGAATGACGAGTTCGCTGAACTGGGCCCGGTCGCTGGCGTCGGCCAGACAACCCGGCCGCAAGCCGTCACCCAGGCTCAGGGTGACATCCCATCGCGCCAGGATTTCGAGGAGACGGTCGAACGCCTCGTAAAAGGGGTTCTCGCGATCGTGGTGCAGCATCCAGGCGATCATGAAGGCGCCGCCGCGGCTGACTACATCCATAAGGCGCCCCTGGCTATGCAACTGGTCGAGAGCCGACCGCGTGAGTCCCGCATGAATGGTCATGAAATCAACGCCCTCGGATGCCTGTCTTTCGACAACCGCCAGCAGATCTTCCAGATCCATGGCGACCATGCTTCCGTTTCTTTCACGGGCGGCTACGGTTGCTTCATAGATCGGCACAGTCCCAAAGGGAAGATCGGATCCGGCCAATAACGCCTTTCGCATCGCGTCGACGTCTCCACCACTGGAGAGATCCATGACGGCGTCGGCGCCGGCCCCCGCCGCGGCATTCAGCTTCGCTATCTCGTCATCCATAGACACTGATTCACTAGAGGAACCGATGTTGGCGTTTACTTTCGTTCGCAGTCCTCGGCCGATGCCGGTCGGGCGTACTTTCCGGCCGCTGCTTCCTGCCGGGATGACAGTGGTTCCGGCCAGCACGTCTTCAGCCAGAGTGTCGACTTCGACACGCTCGTCGCTGGAAACGGCGTTCAATTGTTCCGGAATTATGCCTTCGCGGATATTCTGTAGCAGGGTTGGTTTCATTTTCCGCCTCTGGCCCCGACTCCATGCCGGGACTTCCCTCTGGCTTTATCCAGCACTTTCCGCAGGGCAGCGGTCGCGGCCACCATGTCATCAGCCATGGCTACGGCTCCAATCACCGCGACTCCTTCCGCGCCCGCCTCGATACACTCGGCGATATTGCCGGCATTGATGCCACCGATTGCCACCACCGGTAAGCCGACAACAGCTCTAACCTTGGTCAATCGGGCCGTGCCAATGGGTTGTTCCGGCTTGTTATCAGTAGCGAAGATCGGGCCGACGCCCACGTAGCTGGCGCCTTCCTGCTCGGCCCTTATCGCCTCGTCGTGCTTTTTGGTCGACCGGCCGATCAATACTCCCGCTCCCAGCATACGGCGGGCTGAAGGAATCGAGATGTCATCGGGTCCGACATGCAGCCCTTCTGCTTTTGATGCCATGGCGATGCCAACATGGTCATTGATAATAAGCGGAATGCCCGCCTCCTGTGTCAGCTCGTGGATTGCAGTTGCGATTTTGAGGGCTTCTCCCATCGCACGTTTCTTGATTCGCAGCTGGATCGCAGTAGCGCCACCCTCGATAGCAGCCGCAGCGACATCATAATGGTCCCGCCCCAGCTCGGGGATCGAAGCCGTTATCACATATAGGCCCAGATCAAAACTCATGCTGTACCGTCCTTTGAAGCTGCCGGAAGACCGTCCCATTCTTCCGGCAAAATTCTGGCCGCCGTGCGTATTGCTCCTCGATCAGCTCCGCTGCCGATGGCGTTCAATAAGCGGCGCTGGGGATCTCCGCAAAACGCCTCACCGGTAAACGAGTACACAACTACCTGTATAACGCGACTTTGGCGACCTTTTCAGCCCAGGATCATCAAGGCTCAGACAACCATCGGCAGAAGCGCCCGCAAACTCTATCAATATCTGCCGTTCCCGTACTTAACGACTAAAAAAACCGCACCAACGCATGGCACGGCTCCAATTCGCCAGAGTCATCCCTGCGCTGGCATTACCCAGATCAGGTTCGTGGGGTCAGTGAAGAAACATCACTTTCTCAGCCGCTTTTTCGCAGCTCCCCCGTATAAATGTCACAGAGATTATATCATCTGAAAACACGATTAATAACCATCGGTGAAATTAGTTAAGCATCTTGAAAAAAGAAAAGCGGGCAAGATTTTGCCCGCACCGTACCGCCGGATGCGCTCCTGCTATTATTTATACGGCCGGCGCCGGTGCTTTTCCCTACGCGGCGTCCTGACCGATCACAACGAGGCTGTTTGAAGTCGAGTTCGCGGTGAGACCACTCTCGATGGCTTCGACGCCGCGGCCATGCCAGTGCACGAGCGAGCCGGGATCTTCAAAATCTTCACCACAGATCTCGCAGTATCCCCATTGATTTACAGACCCTGCGGACATACAAACATCACAATCATATCTTTTCATCTTCCTGCCTCCTCAATTACTCTGCCGCTTCTGTGCGGCAATGAAAGACTATCGATTCATTAACAAAAACGGTATCAGGGGATGGCCTTACTTATGATTAAGAACTACCCTGATTGCATTAAAAGCAAACGCAGCCTCGAAACGGCCTCTGCGGAGCCAAAAAGCTGACTTATCAGGGTGGATTGCCAGGAATGTGGCGGACTGCGCCGGGCGGATTCAATCAGACGCAAGAGGGTTTCTTCCTGCTATTTTAAGGATTCAACCGGACGCTGGCTGTGCGGTCATGGGGCAGAAAGGCAGCTTGCCTTCCGATTTGATAAAGAGATCCACGAGCTCGGGATCGAACTGGCTTCCCCGGTTCGCTAAAAGCTGCCCCTTCGCCTTATCCACGCTCATCGCCTTTCTGTAAGGCCGGCTCGATGTCATTGCGTCGAATGCATCCGCAACCGCCAACAGGCGCGCTCCCAGCGGGATCTGTTCGCCTGAAATACCTTCGGGATAACCGCCGCCAGCGAAACGTTCGTGATGATACCCGACAATCGCCAGCACCTCGGAATCCCTTATGATCGGTTTGAGGATCTTCTCACCCATGCCCGGGTGCTCCTTGATTAGATCGAATTCCTCGTCAGTCAGTTTTCCGACTTTATGTAAAATCGCTTCCGGGACGCCGATCTTGCCGATGTCGTGCACCAGGCCCGCGAGCCTTATGCGGTCCTGCTCCTCTTCCGAGAGGCCCATCTCACGCGCGAGCGTAACGGTAATTTCGGTAACACGCTTCGAGTGACCGTTGGTGTACGGATCTTTTGCTTCGAGTGCTTCGGCCAGCGCCTTAAGCGCCCCCAGGAAAGTAGACCGGATCTCTTCGGTCTGCTTTTCGACCTTTTGCTCCAGGTGGTCGCGATAATCGCGGTTCGATATATAAAGAGCCCGCTTCTCGAGTGCGCGATCGACGCTCATGAGAACTTCTACGAGATTAAACGGCTTTGTGACGTAATCGCTTGCCCCCATCTTCATTGCGTTTATCGCCGTTTGCGTATCCGAGACAGCAGTCACCATGATGACGGCCGTATCGGGACTCAATGTCTGGATCTCCTTGAGCAGTTCGACCCCGGACTTGCCGGGCATCATGATGTCGGTTAAAACTAGTTCGAAGCCGCGGTTTTGCATCTTGCCGACAGCTTCGTCTACATTGCCGGCAGTCGCGCAATCGTATCCCTCCGATGCAAGCGTGCGCTGGAGGACTTCGCGGATGGTTGCTTCGTCATCGACTACTAAAACACTGGTTTCCTTGTCTGATTTCATTTTTTATTCAACACCTTGTTTAGCATTTCCCTGAGATTATTAAGGTCGAAAGGTTTCACCAGATAATAATTACCGGTGCTGTCGAGATATTCGCGGGTGTCTCTGCTGACCGAATCCCCGGTGATAAATATGACGTTAGCCGCCAGCGAGGGGTCTATCTCGCTTATTCGGCGGTAAAGCTCGCGGCCGTCCATTTGCGGCATGTTGATATCGGTGATCACATGGTCGTAGCTGCCGCACGAAAGCTTCTGCATTGCCATCTTTCCGTTCTTGGCGATATCCACTCCATGCCCATCCATGGTAAGAATATCGGTTAGCAGTTCGACGATGGCGGGTTCGTCATCAACAACCAAAACCCGGCTTCGATTCTCATCGGAAGTTTTAATACCCGGGTTGATTGCCGACACTGGATGGGAATCTGTGCAGGCCGGCAACTCAATAGTCATTGTGGTGCCTACGTCTTTGCGGCTGGATACCCGGATCTCACCGCCATGCTCCTCGACGATTCCATAACAAATGCTAAGGCCCAGCCCGGTCCCTTTACCGATTTCCTTGGTTGTAAAAAAAGGATCGAAAATGTGAGCCAGGTCCTCGCTTGCGATCCCGGCGCCGTTGTCCACAATCTCAGCCCTGATCGAGTCGCCATCGCTTCGCGTCCTCACGCTAATGATGCCTTGGCCTTGCGCTGTGTCGATCGCCTGTTCGGCATTGTTTATGATATTCAGCAGAACCTGTTCCATCTGATGCAGATCAGCGACAACGCGAGGGAGGCCCGGATCGAGATCCGTATCCAGTTTGATGTTCCTGACGTTCAGGTCATAAGAACGCAGATTGATTACTGAACGGATTGCTTCGTTGAGGTCGACCTCGCATTTCTGCGGCTTGTATTTGCGCGCAAAGGACAGCAGGCTCTGCACGATTTTCGAAGCCCTCTGAGCCTCGGAAAGTATTGCTTCGACATCCTTGATCGCTGGTTGCTCGCATCCGTCCTGGCAACGTCTCATCATCAGTTGCGCATATCCAATGACACCGGTGAGGGGATTGTTAAGCTCGTGGGCGACACCCGAGACCAGTTGACCCACCGCTGCCATCTTCTCCGATTGCAGGAGTTGCTCGCGCATGCGCTTTCTTTCGGTTATGTCCCTGACGACATGTACCATTCCCAGGATATCGCCGTCATCGCCGAATACCGGGTTGACTGTCAAACGCATAACCTTGTTCAGCCACGGCTCCTCAATTTCCATCGAAACGCCTTTACCGGTTTTCATCACTTCCTGACGGGGACACTGAGCGATAGGCGAATCGCCGCCGTGCATGGAACGGTAGCACTTGCTACCGATCAACTTTTCCTTGGTAGTGCCCAGAAGCGAAGCCATACCCTGGTTTGCGCGAATGATATTGTGATCGGCGTCATGTACCGATACGCCGTCGGTCATCGAGTCAAATGTGGTTTCCCACGCTAACTTGGCGCTGGTGACCTTGCGGTAAAGCTCCTGATTCTGCACTGCTGCGCCGATCTGGGCGGCGACAGCGCTTACCAACCGGACACAGTTTTCATCGTGCTTAGCCATATCTCCGCCTATCAGCATTAAGGCGCCAATAATTTTGCCTTTTACAGAAACCGGAAATATCAAAGGATTGCTCAGCCGTTCCTTATCGAGCATCTTCCTGACTGATATGTGTCGCTCCAACAACCGCTCTGCATCGACGGCCCCGCTCGTAACATTCATGAATTCATCAAGCCCCTTCATTACACCCACTAGCTGCAGCATCACGGTCGTCTGAGGTGAGATGCCCTCGTGAGCAGCGATCCTCGCACCACTGCCCCCTTTTTCGTTTAAAAGGATCACACCGGCCGGAACGCCAAAAAATTTTGTCAGTTTAGTCAGAACATCCTTGAGGACCAAGTCGACATCATCGAGAGAGCCTGAGAGTGAAGAAACGATCTCATTGAGGACCGTGAGTTCGAGATTGCGACGGGCGAGAATATGAGCGGTAGACCTGAGTTCAGAAATATCGTGAAAGAGAGCCATGCGTCCTTCCTCATGGCCAAAGTCGTTCAGGATCGGGCTGATCGTTACCGAATAATAGCGCCCGTCTTTTTCCAGCTCGGTAATCTTAATACCGTTTCGCATGAATACATCACATCGCTCGCAGGCATCTCTCTTCTGACTGAATGTTCCCTGGATCTCGTTGTGACAGAAAGTACCGCATTGTAGCCAGCACCTGAGATCACTGCTTTCATAGGAGGGGCATGAAATCTGAGTGCAGTTCTTGACCTGCCAGCATTTCTTTCTTTGCTCGTCGGGAACGATGTCAGCGTCTGTGATTACCCGCTCGATTTCCCTGTCGCCGATCTGCCATTTACCACGCATCTCATCTTCGAGCAGCCCCATTGCGACTTCGGCCGCCGGATTTGCTGAAATGACTCGTCCCAGGCGATCGAAAACGATGATTCCGTCGGTAATTGCCTGGTGCACTGAATGATAGCGATTGCGCTCGCGCCGGATTTCATCGGTATCAAGCTCGATTGCCGCGGACATCCGGTTAAAGCCTTCCCTGAGGTCTGCAATTACACCAGAACCCTTCACTTCCAGCTGGCTGTTTAGGTCGCCGCCCGCAGCGGCGTTGATCGCCTCCCGGATTTCAACCAACGATTTATTCCGGTTCTGATGACTTATTATCAAGGCGCCGATCAAAGCCGTGACCATGGCAATTATCGGAACAAATAACAAAGCGACGAAATTGATGCGTAAATTGGCAAGACTTATATGCCTGAATTCGATGTAGCCGATTGAAGCTGCTACAAGGAAAAGGAAGGCCGCAACTAGAATAAGCAATGTGATAATGTGCGCAGGTCGTCGTAAAATGGTTTCCTTTTCGGAAAACATTTCATTATCGGTTTGTTTGGTCACTTGTTCGTTCATAGTAAGTTGACATGAAAGTAGATTATGGACAGGAACGACCCAGGCAGTTCATGCAAACAGCCGTTTCGATTCTTGAAACGATTCCAGCGGAGGGAAAATTGTGAGCCTCCCCATCCGTAGGTGCCCCATCGGCAACAACCTGTTAATCCTGAACCGGCAGGAGGTGTTTATTTTAAAAAAGTAAATCGTTGCAGTATCGATTAATGATTGACCTTTTTATGTTTTGGTTATTAGATTAGGTCAGCGGATCGGGCCGTTAGTGCAAGTCCCGGTCTAAACCTTCACAAGGAGGAAGCATATGGCAGCAAAGAAAACAGCGACCAGGAAGAAAGTAGCCAAGAAGAAAACAGCAAAGAAGAAGGTAGCCCGCAAGCCGGCCGCCAAGAAAACTGTCCGCAAATCTGCGGCGAAGAAGACAACCGCCAAGAAAAAGGTAGCGCGCAAGCCGGCCGCCAAGAAGACCGCCCGCAAGACCGTGGCCAAGAAGAAAACAGCGAAGAAGAAGGTAGCCCGCAAGCCGGCTGCGAAAAAGGCCGCCAAGAAGACCGCCCGCAAGACCGTGGCCAAGAAGAAAACAGCGAAGAAGAAGTTAGCCCGCAAGCCGGCCGCCAAGAAGAAGACCGCCAGGAAAAAAGTTGCACGCAAGCCGGCACGGAAAGCCGCTGCAAAGAAGACCGCCCGCAAGCCGGCCGCCAAGAAGAAGGCCGCTAGCCGGAAAAAGAGGTAACGTTACCAGGAAAACGTTTACTGCTGAGGCCCACGGGATATACGCCTGTAGGTGGTGATTATGGACGTATTTGACGCCATCAGGAACAGGCGGAGCCACAGGGCTTATCAAAGTGATCCCGTAGAACCGGAAAAGATCGATCAGATACTGGAGGCGGCGCACTGGGCGCCGTCGCCGGCAAATGGTCAACCCTGGGAATTTATAATAGTAACTGACGGGGATGCCAGGGGGCACCTGGTCGATCTTTCTGAAGAGGCCCGCAAAAGCGGCAATATCGAGCTGCATGGATTTTCATACATCCGGCCCATACCCCAGGCGCAGGCCGTCGAGACCGAAGTCGATCCGGCCAATCGGTATTCCCTTTCTTTCCTGAAGGATGTCCCGGTTATCATCGCTGTCGTAGGCGATCCCAATCCACCGATCAGTCAGGTGGGTCCCGGCCGGGTACAGGATGGCTATAAATACGCCTGCGCCGCCGCCATACAAAATATGCTGCTGGCGGCTCAGGCGTTGGGGCTCGCCAGCCTTTGGTTTACCTTCTTCGACCGGGAACTCGTTTCCCGCTTCCTTAATGTCAACCCGGGCAAACACCTGCTGGCGCTCGTTTGCCTGGGTTATGCCGCGGGCGAACCTCCCACTCCCAGCAGGATTTCTCTAAACTCAAAAGTCAGGCGCTTCGAGCCGTGATAGTCATTGGCCTGTCAGGCAGCCCCCGCCGCTCCGGCAACACGGAGACTCTACTGGACCGTGCCCTGGCCGGCGCCGAAGCGGCGGGCGCAAGCACCGAGAAGATCGTCTTGTGCGATTACCAGATCTCGGGTTGCATCGAATGCAACGACTGTTTTGAATCCGGGACCTGCACTCTCGGCGATGAGATGGACTCAATCTATGAGGCCATCGAGCGGGCCGACCGCATCATCATCGCCTCCCCTATCTTCTTCATGGGTCTGACTTCGCAGATGAAGACCGTCATCGACCGCTGCCAGTGTTACTGGGCGCTGAAGTATGTCCTGAAGGAGGCGTTCCCTCGGAAAGCGGACGCTCCGGAGCGACTGGGGTCATTCATAGGAGTCGGCGGCACGCGAGGTGAGAACCTTTTTGAAGGAGCCATGAAGACCCTCAAGTACTTCTTTGATGCGATCTCAACCAGGCCGCGTGAAGATCTCTACGTGATGGTAAGAGGAATTGATGACAAGGGAGAGATAGAGGCCAGAGAAGATGCCTTGCAGGAAGCGTACGAGTCAGGAAGGGCGCTAGCGGAATCTGCCTAGGTTTTGTTCTGCGGACCTTTTTGACGCTCCGGTGCGCCCGCCTCAGGAAGTGACTGTATAATCTGTTTCTGAATCAGAAATCAGCTCCGCGGGAGCGGCTATTCTGCGATCTGGTTCTTCGTGGGGATCCTGATTGATTCTTCTGTCGACAATGACCTTGAACGCGGGATTCATCTCGGCGATCTCATTACAGCGGCGCTTGAGATAGGGCATGCGACGGTCAACAATCAGCAGCATGCTGTCGCCAGACGGCACCAGCGCCGACTTTAAGCCACAAATATGACAGCTAGCAAAATCGACAGCCTCATCGTGTTTTTGCTGGCCACAGTATGGGCAAGCGAGGGAATCCATGTGTTTCAGTATAGTTTTATCCGAGGAAAACCGGCATCGGGGATAACCCTTAAAGTACTTCAAGTCTCATGATCGGCGCCATCAGCCATAATTCGGTTGTTGCGATAGCCAGGCTGCGAAAGGATGTCTTGAAGATCTGGCTCCTCGGGCAGGACTCGAACCTGCAACAATCCGGTTAACAGCCGGACGCTCTACCATTGAGCTACCGAGGAGCAGCATTGGAGTAATTGCATTATAGAGGGGCCGGAAGAGCCTTTTCAAGAAAGGTTGCCCTCAGTCGTCGTAGACGAGCGACTTGACAGCTTCGATCCGGGCCTGCATTTCCTCGGGGTGATTCTTGTATGCCACGCAGTTCTCGCAGTTATTCAGGAAGGAAAGCCAGTAGGTGCGCTGAGTGGCATCAAGGCGGGCGACGATGCTCTTCCAGTCTACCTCCCAGCAGCCCTTCCCCTCGCGGTAGGCAGGACAGCTGGCCTTCTGCTGGCTTTGATGCCGCATCATACAATTTGGCCTAAGCTGCCAGCACTTGAGCGCTTTTTCATGCTCGTCCACTGCGCTCTCTTCCCTCCTTTTCCAACGGCTATCCGCTGGACTGAAATGGGGATTGAATATGCTTCGGGGGTGCTTAGTATATCATCAGCTCGACATAGTTCAAGTTTGACGTCAACCACTATGGTTTTGTTTCGAGGGTTTGAATCAGTTTCGAGGGTTTGGACCGGCTTCGAGGCCCCAGCGGCGCTTGTGACTTATTATTCCAGGAATTCCTTTAACTTCTGCGACTCACGGTAACTCTTGAGTTTCACCAGGGTTTTGGCTTCGATCTGCCTGATTCTCTCTCGGGTCACCCCGAATTTCTGGCCGACCTCCTCGAGCGTGCGCGGGTGTTCGCCTTTAAGACCGAAACGCAGCTCGATGACCTTGCGCTCGCGGTGGGTGAGGCTGCCAAGCACTTCGGCCAGGTCTTCTTTTTGCATGATGTCGGAGACGGCGTCGACCGGCGCCACGGCGTCGTTGTCCTCGATGAAATCACCCAGCTGGCTGTCTTCCTCTTCACCGATGGGCGTCTCCAGGGAAACAGGCTCCTGCGAAATTTTGAGGATCTCCCGGACCTTCTCCGGGGTGGTGTCCATTTCCTTGGCGATCTCGAACGGGGTAGGCTCGCGGCCCTTGTCCTGAAGCAGTTGGCGCTGCACCCGGATGAGCTTGTTGATGGTCTCGACCATGTGCACCGGGATGCGGATCGTCCGCGCCTGATCGGCGATGGCCCTGGTTATGGCCTGGCGAATCCACCAGGTGGCATAAGTTGAGAATTTGTAACCTTTGCGATAGTCGAATTTTTCGACGGCGCGAATCAGTCCGAGATTACCTTCCTGGATAAGGTCGAGGAAGAGCATTCCTCTGCCAACATAACGTTTGGCGATGCTTACCACCAGTCGCAGATTGGCCTGTATAAGCTTGCGCTTCGCCTCCATGTCCTGGCGCTCGATGCGTTTGGCCAGGGTGACTTCTTCCTCGGCGGTGAGCAGCGGTACCCTGCCGATCTCCTTGAGATAGAGGCGGACCGGGTCACTGGTAGGCGTCTTGACGGTGAGATCGAGGCGGCTGATGATCTCCTGTTCGTTCTGCTTGGCTTCCTCAGCGGCGGCCAGGATAAGGTCTTCGTCCTCCTCGACCACGTCGATGCCCATGTCGAGAAAGACACCGTATATGTTCTCGATCTGCTCGGTTGAGAGTTCGATATCCTGCAGGACATCGGCGACCCGGTCGGATGACAGGTAACCCTGTTCCCGGCCCTCAAGGATGAGTTCACGAACCTCGTCGATAGTGATTTCGTCGGAATGGCTCATGCTGGTGTCCTCGGAATGGCTCATACGGTCTCGTAGGTTCCGGACTGGATCAACTGGAGGATGTCGCGGCGCCTTGCTTCAAGGCGGTATAGTTCCTTCAGCTCAGATTCCGCTTCATTTCCCCCGGCGACCCTTGCCTTGACGGTGCTGATGCGACGGGAAAGCTCGGCTTCACAAAGTCTGAAATAAAATTCCGGTAGCGCTTCGGGAGAGGATGATTCGGTGCGTGAGCGGATCATGAGCTCGGGCAAAATCTCCCGGGCCTTGCTGTCCAGGGGCATGCGGGCGTAATCGATCCCTGACCCGTCATCCTTTGCTTCCAGCCTCTCTCTGACCCAGTTGAATGCGGCCTTGTGAGACTCAGTAGTGAAGTGAGCGTCGGTCATCAGCTGCAAGTACCTTCTGGCCTCCCCTGGATTTTCCAGGCACAGGCTGAGAAAGCTTCTCTCAGCAATTTCCTCGTGAGATAATACCCGCCGTCCTGTCCCCCCGTCTCCACCGTTATCGTGCAGGGAGGCCGATACCATTAAGTATGCCACATTTTCCGGACTAAGGCGGAGTCGATCGGCGATAATTCTCAGCTGTTCGTCCCGCTCGATTGAGTTCGCCGCCCCGGCAAGTATCTGCTTCAGCGCCGAGAAGGCTTTCATCCTGCCCTCTGAGCTGTCGATTCCCGAGGCCGAGAGCGCAGCCTGGACCTGGTATTCTAGCAACGTTGGCGCAGCAGCGGCAAGTTCCGTGAAAGTCCCGGCGCCGCCATCGGCGAGCATGAGATCGGCTGGGTCTTTCCCCTGCGGGATCTGCACTACTCTTACCGATAATCCCAGCTTTTTTGCCAGCTCCAGGGCTCTTAGCATCGCCGCCTGACCGGCTGCATCGGCGTCGAATGACAGATAGACATTGCGGGTAAAGCGTGATATCTCCCGCAGCTGCTGCTCGGTCAGCGCGGTTCCCATTGAAGCCACGGCATTGACGATACCGGCCTGGTTGAGGGCCAGCACGTCCGTATAGCCTTCGACGATATAGGCGCGGTCTTCCTTGGCGATCGCGGCCCGGGCGTTGCCCAGCCCGAACAACAGGTTGGTCTTGTGATACAGGTCTGAGTCGGGTGAGTTCAGATACTTGGGCTTGCTATCGTCCAGCACCCTGGCTCCAAATCCCAACACGCGGCCCCGGTGATCGGTAAACGGGAACATCAGACGGTTACGGAAACGGTCGTAAGAGCGTCCGCCGCGCTCGATGACGAGTCCGGCGCGGGAGAGCTCGCCGGCGGCGTAGCCTTTGCTGGAAGCCGCCCTGATCAGCGACTGCCCCCCGGGCGGTGAAAAGCCGAGGCGGAATTCCCTGATGACATCTTCCTTGAAGCCGCGATCGGCGAGATAGCGGCGCGCGCCTTCGGCGGCGCCTGATTCCTGCAGACACCGTGAATAATAGGCCGCTGTCTGGTCGAGGACCGCCAGCAGCCGCTCGTGCCGCTGACGTTTTTCCTCGAACTCGGGGCTACTCTCCTCGTACTGGAGGCGGACGCCATATTTGTCTGCAAGCATCTTCACCGCGTCGGCAAAATCGAGGCCCTCTTTCTTCTCGATGAACGAGAAGACATTGCCACCCTCGCCGCAGCCGAAGCAGTAATAAAGTTTCTGCGCCGGGTCAACCGAGAAAGAAGGTGTCTTCTCGCCGTGGAAAGGGCATCGGCCCATGTAATTGCTGCCGCTCTTCCTGAGCGTGGTATAGGGAGCGACGACCTCGAGCATGTCGCAGGCGTCGAGCACAGCCTGGATGCTGGCCTGTTGTATCAGAGCCATTTGGAGAACCGGTCTGTTATTTGCGCGGCTGGAGCCGGCGGCTGCGATCTCATCCTAGAGCTCCCACTCGCTGGGCAGGAAAAGATCCTTGAAGGCCCTGATGGCATAACGGTCGGTCATGCCGGCGATGTAATCGGCGACGCTGGTCGAAAGATCGTCTTGGCTGTTTTGCACATAGCCCGGCAGCAGGCCGGGGTTCTCGAAGTAGTGTTTGAAGAGGCTTTCCACCAGGCCGTTGACGCGAACGGTTTCGCGGCTGGCCACCGAGCCGATATAGACGCGCTCGTAAAGGAACGCGCGCATGTTGTCGGTGGCCTGCTTCATCGGCGGGCTCTGGATGATGTTGCCTTTCTCCCAGCTGGAATCGACGAGGTCGTGGACCAAAGCATCGATGCGCTGGCTTCCGGTGCCGCCCAGCAGGGAGATCTCCCGTTCGGGCAGGTCTTCCGGATCGATTATCCCGGCGCGCAGGGCGTCATCGATATCGTGGTTGATGTAGGCCACGCGATCGGCGATGCGGACGATGCGGCCCTCGAGCGTCGCCGGCAGATCCGGCCCCGTGTGATTGAGTATGCCGTCCTCGACCTCACGGCAGAGATTGAGTCCGCGGCCACCGTTTTCAAGATAACGGACCACCCGCAGGCTCTGATGGTTGTGCTCGAAGCGAACTCCCGTGCGTCTTTCCAGGGAGCTGCAGAGGGCGTCCTCGCCGATATGGCCGAAGGGGGTATGCCCCAGGTCGTGGCCGAGGCTGATCGCTTCGGCCAGGTCCTCGTTGAGGCGTAGCGCGCGGGCGGCCGTACGGGAGATTCCCGAGACCTCGAGCGTGTGGGTGAGCCGGGTGCGGTAATGGTCGCCTTCCGGGGCGATAAAGACCTGGGTCTTGTGTTTCAGCCGGCGGAAGCTCTTGCTGTGGACGATGCGGTCGCGGTCGCGCTGGAAGCAGGTGCGCAGTGAGCAGGACTCCTCATGCAGGGCGCGGCCCTGGCTATTTGCGGACCTGACCGCGAAGCCGGAGAGGTTTTCTTCCTCCCAGTGTTCAGTGATCGACGCAGATGTCGGGTTGGCGCTCATTTGGCTTTCGGGTTGGTGACCATTGAAGAAAATTATAACCCACTCGCCGGATGGAACAGGCCGGACTTGAGGGTCCGGCCTGCGTATTTGCTTATAGGCGCCGCGGAAGCTTACGCGGTCGAATACGCCATCTGCTTTTCTTCCAGTACAGCCTGCGCCGCCGCCAGCCTTGCCAGCGGGACGCGGTAAGGAGAACAGCTGACGTAGTTGAGTCCGGCGCGGTGGCAGAACTTGACGCTGTCGGGCTCGCCGCCGTGCTCGCCGCAGACTCCCAGCTTGATGTTCGGCTTCTTGCCGCGGCTGGCGGCAACGGCGATCTCAACCAGTTTGCCGACGCCGTTGATGTCGATGGTCTCGAACGGATTGTTCTTGACGATGCCTTCCTCCAGATAATAGGTGAGGAATTTTCCTTCGGCGTCGTCGCGGGAGAATCCCAGGGTCGTCTGTGTCAGATCGTTGGTGCCGAAGCTGAAGAAATCGGCGTAGTCGGAGATGTGGTCGGCGGTGAGGGCCGCGCGAGGCAGCTCGATCATGGTGCCAACCAGGTAGTCGATACTGGCTCCGGCCTTGGCCAGGACATCATCACAGGCGGTTACCGTGAGCTCGCGCATCAGGCGCAGCTCTTCGGCATAGCCGACCAGGGGAATCATGATCTCGACCAGCGGCGCGTCGCCCATCTTCTTCTGGACGGCGACGGCGGCCTGCATGATGGCGCGCACCTGCATCTCGTAGATCTCGGGCCACTGGATGCCGAGGCGGCAGCCGCGTGTCCCGAGCATCGGGTTCATCTCCTTGAGGGAGCGGACGCGGGCGGCGAGGCTTTCCTTCCCGGCGATCTCGGCTTCGGAGGCGCCCGTGCACTTGGCGTGCTCGAGCTCCACCATCAGCTCTGTGTAATCGGGCAGGAACTCGTGCAGTGGCGGGTCGAGGAGCCTGATGGTGACGGGCAGGCCGTGCATGGCCTCGAAGATTCCCTCGAAATCGCCCTGCTGCATCGGCAGTAGCTTGGCGAGGGCGGCTGCGCGCTCTTCCTTGTCCTCGGCGAGGATCATCGCGCGGACCGTCGGCAGCCGGTCCTCTGCCATGAACATGTGCTCGGTGCGGCAGAGGCCGATTCCCTGGGCGCCGAATTCGCGCGCCTTGACTGCGTCCTCGGGCGTGTCGGCGTTGGTGCGAACGGCCATGGTGCGGATCTCGTCGGCCCAGCCGACAATCGCCTGGAAGTTCTCGTTTATCTGGGGCGGAACCAGATCGACGGCCCCCAGGATGACCTTCCCCGTGGTGCCGTCGATGGTGAGGGTATCGCCTTCCTTGACCGTGGTTCCATCCACGGTGAACTGTTTATCCTTTTCGGAGATATCGATCTTGTCGGCGCCACAGACCGCCGGCTTGCCCATGCCCCGTGCCACGACCGCCGCATGGCTGGTCATGCCGCCGTGAGAGGTCAGCACGCCCTGGGCGCTGATGAGGCCGTGGATGTCGTCGGGGCTGGTCTCCCAGCGCACGAGGATCACGGCTTCGCCGGCCTTGCCGCGCTCCTGGGCGGTATCGGCGTCGAAGACGACCTTGCCGACGGCAGCGCCCGGAGAAGCGTTGAGGCCCTGCGTGAGGGCCTCATAAGTCTGTGTGGGATCGATCATGGGGTGAAGCAGCTGGTCGAGCTGGCCCGGGTCTACCTTGGCCACGGCCTCTTCCTTGGTGATGAGGCCCTCATCAACCAGATCGGAGGCGATCTTCACGGCGGCGGCGGCGGTGCGTTTGCCGTCGCGCGTCTGCAACATGTACAGCTTGTTCTTCTCGATGGTGAACTCGATGTCTTCCATCTCACGATAGTGCTGCTCGAGCTTCTGCATGACGCCGGTGAGCTCCTTGAAGACCTCGGGCATCTCGTTTCCCATGTCCGCGAGCTTCTTGGTCTTGCGGATGCCGGCGACCACATCCTCGCCCTGGGCATTGGTCAGGTAGTCGCCGAAGATCTCCTTGTCACCGGTTGACGGGTTGCGTGTGAAAGCTACGCCGGTGCCGGAGTCGTCGCCCATGTTGCCGAAGACCATCAGCTGCACATTGACCGCGGTGCCGAGGTCGTCGGAAATATTGTAATGCCGGCGGTAGGTGACGGCGCGCGGGTTGCCCCAGCTGCCGAAGACCGCCTGGATGGCGAGCTCCATCTGTTCGCGCGGCTCGCTGGGGAAAGAGCGCCCGGTTGCTGTCTCGAGTATCTGCTTGAAGGCCTCGACCACTTCCTTGAGCTGATCGACGGAGAGTTCATTATCGAATTTGACGCCGGCTTTGTTGCGCGCCTCGGTGAGGGCGTCCTCGAACAGCTGGCCGTCGACTTCCATTACTACCTTGCCGAACATCTGGATGAAACGGCGGTATGCGTCATAAGCGAAACGGTCGTCGCCGGTGTTCTTGGCCAGGCCCTTGACCGAGTCGTCGTTGAGGCCGAGGTTGAGGACCGTGTCCATCATGCCCGGCATGGAGAACTTGGCGCCGGAGCGCACGCTCACCAGCAGCGGGTTGTCCGGATCGCCGAGCTTCTTGCCGGTGGTTTGCTCGAGGCGGATGAGATGCTGCTCGACCTCTTCCTTGAGGCCGTCGGGATATTTGTTGCCGAGCTTGCCATATTCAATGCAGGCCTCGGTGGTTATTGTAAAGCCGTCAGGAACCGGGATGCCCAGGGTTGTCATCTCGGCGAGATTTGCGCCCTTGCCGCCGAGGAGATCTTTCATGTCCTTTGATCCTTCAGAGAAATCGTAAACGTATTTCTTGCTCATGCAATTCCTCCCAGTCGTACTGATAGCGGTTTATGAATTAAGTAATGTGTCCCTTGTGAAACTAATTAAGTAATGTGTCCCCAAAATTGTGGGGCCAAAAGTTTATCGCAAGATTTTAATTTAGGCCATAGCGGGGCCTTAAGCTTCCCCGCAGACATCTAACGGCCTTGCTTATGGCACGGTTCGGCGAAAGATCAGGCCGATTATTTCGGCGCTGCGGCAACGCGCATGGGATCGCCCAGCCGCCTGAGCATGGCGGCGGCGCGCAGAACGAGCGCCAGCCGGTTATTTCTCACCTTCTCGTCCTCTGCCATAACCATGACTTCATCGAAAAACCGGTCGACTACCGGGCGGATCGCGGCTGCTGCCTTCAGGGCCGCGGCGTAATCGCGCGAACCGGTCAGCCTGGTCACCTCCGGCTCGATCTCCGCGACAGCCCTGAAAAGGGCTCTCTCGGAATCTTCCTCGAAAAGTTTTTCGTCTACCTGGGCTCCTTCGAGGTCGGCGCCGGCCTTGGCTGCGATCTTGGTGCAGCGGAAATAAGCGGTGTGCAGGTCATCGAAAGCCGGCTCGGCGCGGAATGCGTCCAGGGCTTCGGCCAGATTCTCCAGCCGCAAGGTGCTCCTGATGCCAGCGGCGCGTGCGGCCTCGACGATCTCGACCGGCATGCCGCTCTCGGCCATGCGATTCTGGATACGGTCGAAGACAAACTCGCGGGCGGCCGCACACATATACAGATCAGGTGTGATGTCAGCCTTTTGATCCATGTAAAGTCGCTGACCCGCGGCGAAGAGGTCGTCGAGATTGAAATCAAAACGGTATTCACGCGATATGGCCGCGATTCCGGCGCCGGCGCGTCGGATTCCGTATGGGTCCCGCGAACCTGTCGGTACCTCGTCTACGCCGAAAGCGCCGACGATATTGTCGACCTTATCGGCGATGGCCAGCACGGCTCCGGGAGCGGTGGACGGCAGGGCGCCACCAGCAAAAGCGGGAAGGAAATGTTCCGCTATCGCGGTGCAGAGGTCAGCAGGGTATGCTTCCATCTCGGCGTAGACCGACCCGATGTAGCCTTCGAGGTCGGCGAATTCCTGAACCATGATGCTCACCTGGTCGGCTTTGGCCAGCCGGGCGGCAGACACGGCTATTTTCACGCCGGCCTCGTCAAGTCCGGCCATGTTGCCAAGCCTTGCCGACAGCAGTACCAGGCGTTCGCTCTTGTCAGCCAGCGAGCCCAGCCGCCGGTGGAAGACCACGGCCGACAGCCGATCGGCCATGGTATCGATACCCGTGGCGATGTCCTTGTCGAAGGAAAACTCCGCGTCCTCGATCCTGCCCTCGAGCACACGCTCGTTGCCCAGGGTTATCTCCGGGGCGCTGGCAGGGTCCCCATTCATCACATACAGAAAGCCCGCCATCATCGAACCGTCCTCGGCCGTCAGCGGAAAATATCTCTGGTGCGACTGCATGCAGGTGGTGAGCACACGCGCCGGCAGCCGCAGGTGCTCCTCGCCGTAATCGCCCGACTGGACGCTGGGATATTCGACAAGGTACATGACCTCTTCGAGCTCTCCGGCCGGATCGATGAAGGAAGCTCCCCTCTTGCCCGCCTCGAGCGCCAGCCCTTCGAGAATGGCTGCGCGGCGTTCTTCCTGGTCGACGATGACTTTGGCTGCGCGAAGCGCTTCCCTATATTTGGAAGCGGACTCGATGGGAACGGGGCCAGCCGAGAGAAAGCGGTGGCCGCGGCTGACGCCGCCGCAGACGATGCCATGGATCTCAAATTCGACCGTATCGCTGCCGAACTTGGCAGCCAGCCAGCGCACGGGGCGCGAAAAGCGCATGCCCTCGCCTTGCCAGCGCATCGTCTTGGGAAAATTTATGCCGAGCAGGATCTCGCGGCAGACATCGGGGAGGATCTCCACAGCCGGCAGGCCTTCCTTGCGCCGGATGGCAAAGACGAACTGCTGGCCGTCATGCTCCCGCAACTCGAGGTCGCCGACAGCGACGCCTTTGGCGCGGGCGAATCCCTCGGCGGCCCTGGTCGGTTTGCCGTCAGCATCGAAAGCCTTTGAGGCGATCGGCCCCCGGTCGGTGCTCTCCTGGGACTGCTGCATTACCGGCAGTTCCCTTATATATATGGCAATGCGCCTGGGGGTCACCCAGACGGAAAGGCCTTCCGGGTCTGCATCAAGATGATGTCTTGTCAGAACCTTCTCAGCCAGCGGGCCCACCTGCGCGGCAGCTGAGCGCGCCGCCGCCGCCGGCAGTTCCTCAGTGCCGATCTCGAAGAGGAAATCGCGTTGGGTTTCCGCGGCTGTCATTCTTCTGCCTGTCCCTGTTTGAGATACATCTCGGCGCAGCGGCGGGCGAGGTTGCGCACCCTGGCAATATAGCCGGTGCGGTCGGTGACGCTGATGACGCCGCGGGAGTCGAGCAGATTGAAGGCGTGCGAGCATTTGAGAACGAAGTCGTAGGCCGGCCGCGGCAGACCGGCAGCCAGACAGCGCTCGCATTCCTGCTCGTAATCAGCAAAGTGGGAGAACAGCAACCCGGTATCGGCGACTTCGAAGTTGTAGCGCGACCACTGGGCCTCGTTTTCCTGGTAGACATCGCCATATGTGACGCCCTCTGACCACACCAGGTCATAGACGCTATCCTTCTTCTGCAGGTACATGGCTATGCGCTCCAGGCCGTAGGTGAGCTCGACCGAGACCGGATTCAGATCGATGCCGCCGACCTGCTGGAAATAAGTGAACTGGGTGGCTTCCATGCCGTCTATCCAGACCTCCCAGCCCAGGCCCCAGGCTCCGAGCGTCGGCCCCTCCCAGTCGTCCTCGACGAAGCGCACGTCGTGCGCTGCGAGGTCGACTCCAAGTTCGGCCAGTGAATTCAGGTAGATGTCCTGGACGTCTTCCGGAGCGGGTTTGAGGATCACCTGGAACTGATAGTAGTGGGAAAGGCGATAGGGATTTTCGCCGTAGCGCCCGTCGGTCGGCCGGATGGACGGCTCCACGTAGGCGGCGCGCCATGGTTTGTCGTCGAGGCAGCGTAGAAAGGTTGCGGGGTTGAAGGTTCCGGCCCCTACTTCGGTGTGGTATGGCTGCATGATCAGGCAACCCTGCGAAGCCCAATACTGCTGCAGGGTCAGGATAATATTCTGAAACGTGGGAAAGTCATCCAAGGCGGGGAGTAATTCTATAGAAAGCAGGAAAAATTAACAAGGATTCGCTCAGGCGGGCCCGCCAGCGCCGTGATATTATTGATGATCGATGAGGAAGCTTATGCGGACATATTTTCTGATTGCGGCATTGGCATTGCTGCCCGCTGCCACCCTGCTGGCGGCAGGATGCGGCGAATCGAAGCACGGCGACTCAGGGCAGGACCCCGCGGTGGCGCAGGCCGGCGCCCAGGTCTCGACTTCCGGCGCATCGTCCGGAGCCGGTCTGGAAGCTTTCAACGCGGTCGATCTTCCCATCACCCCAGGGCATGAAGTGGTCTATGACTCCAACAGCCCCGGAACTGTCGCATCGGTATCTTTTGACCCCATCGGGCCCTGGAAGTTCGCCAGCGGGCCAACCGATGCCAGCCTTTCGGTGAGTCTGCTTGCCACCAGCCAGTCTCCGGACTCCAGGCAATTCGCAGACGCCTCCGTATCTTCCGGCACTTCGTGGAATTCAGCTGCGGCGTCGGAGTATACCTTCCAGTCTCGCGACAGCAGCACCTGGTTCTCATACGGGCGCTCGTTTGCCGACGGCAGGCCGTCAGTCACCTATTCCGCCCGTTCGCGGGCGCTGGTCTTCCCCATGACCGTGGGCACCAACTGGGTAGATACATACACAGAGCGCGATGGCGGGTCAATTTCGGATGTGACCGCCGAGAACCGGGTGATAGCCCGCAACCAGCTGACGGTGCCGGCCGGCACCTTCGATGCCTGGCTGTTGCAGACGAAAGTCAGCTCGAAGTCCGGTGGCGCAACGACGACCGTCACAGATTATTCATGGTTCGTCCCTGGGATCGGGCGCGCCGCCGAGATTATCAGCAAGACGGATGAGCGCAACGATGTTTTCTCCACAGCCAGGGCCTTTTACCGGCTGAAAAGCTACAAGTAGCGCCAGCTGCCGGGTAATGGCCCGCACCTACTCCACCGAAGCGATCGTGATGGGCTCCCACAAGCTCCGGGATGCCGACCGCGTGGTGACCCTCTTCACCTCTTCGCGCGGCAAGGTTCCCACCGTGGTTAAAGGCGTTCGCAAGGTCACCTCAAGATTCGGCGGCCGCCTGGAGCCGTTCACTCATCTTCAGACGCAGCTGCACGAGGGGCGCAACCTTCACACTCTGACCGGCGCCGACACGGTAAAGACTCACGCTGCGATAAGGGACATCTCTCCCGCGCTCAAGACCGGCCTGGCCTTCATCGACATGATCAACCGGGCCACTTCCGATTTCGAGCGCCGCCCCCGCACTTTCAACCTGCTGGTCAACTACCTTGATGAGATGGACGCGGCCTGCCGGGCGTTTGGAAGCGCCGGCGGAGATGACAAGGCCGCTGGCGGCGTGAAGCGGAAAGATGGTTACGAGGCAAACGGCGTCTCGATCTTCACGCGGATAACCCTGGCAGCCGGGCTCAAGCTCCTGCTGCTGGCGGGCATCCTCCCCCATCTTGCCGATTGCGCCGTATGCGGCTCGGGCGAGGGGCTGCCCCGCTTCTCAGCCCAGGCCGGCGGCGCGCTCTGCGAGAATTGCGCCGGCGAATCCTTCCTGGTTCTGCCGCAGACCCTGGAGTCGATGCGGCTGCTGCTGGAGCTTCCTCTCTCCGGCGCCCCCGGCGTGTCCATGGATATTCAGACCTCGCGGGAGGTCTGGCGGGGCATCCGCGAGATCAGCCGCTATCATCTGGGGGCTGATCTGAGGGTAGAGCCTTGGTAGCTGGGGGATGCCGAAGCGCGGAACCGATTACTGGCGGCTGGCCGAAACGGAACGGATTACTGGCGATTGGCCGAAGCCTTGAGGAAATCTTCGTAGGAACTGGTGAAGATGTGGTGGCCGGCGTCGTCACCGGTTGCCACGTAATAAATGTAGTCCACCTGGGCCGGCTCTAACGCGGCCTTGATCGACTCGATGCCGGGATTGCAGATCGGTCCCGGCGGCAGCCCAGCATAAAGCCTCGTATTGTACGGAGACGGCGTGGCCAGGTCGTCGATGGTCAGATCGCGTTTCCATGAACCGACGGCGTACTGGACGGTGGCGTCGATCTCGAGCTTCATGCCGATGCCCAGGCGGTTATAGATGACCGCTGCCACCAGCGATCTTTCCTCAGGCACCCTTGCCTCACGCTCCACCATCGATGCGACCGTCAGCACCTGATATTCCGTCAGCCCCAGCTTCTTCGCATTTCCCCAATCAAGCGAAGCCGTCTCATTCTTGAAGGAATCAAGCTGCTCGGCGACCAGGCTGGCGGCGTCGGTGTCCGGGTCGAGGTTGTACGTGCTGGGAAAGAGGAACCCCTCGAGGTTCTCGGCGCCGGCGGCGCCATCGAGCGGCAGGGTCCTGCCCTTCGGAGTTGCCGCGGCGACATAGGCGCTTTTAGTGATGGAAGTCCTGGAGGCGACCAGGCTGGCGATATCGGCCAGGCTGAATCCTTCCGGAACAGTGAGCATTCCCTCGGGGGCCTGAAGGCCCTGGTCCAGTTTATTGAGGATGCTGTCGATCGGCTCGCCGCGCTGGAAGATGTAGGTGCCGGCCTGCAGCTTCTGGTCGATGCCGGCCTCATTGGCCTTGCTGGTGAAATCCCTCTCACTGTCGATCACATTCTCGTCGACCAGCATGCGCGCGATCTCGGCCGTGGTGGTGCCGGGAGAGACGCGGATGGTTACCTCCCCGGTCTTTGGCGTGCTGCCGCAGCCGGCCAGCAGGAGCAACGGCGCCATCGCCGCCACGATGAAGGCGATCGCGGCAAAGCGGACGCGATCTTTCGCGGATTCAGGCATTCTGGAATGTGAACGGGGCTTATGCATGATCAATGGGGTGATATTCCTGGAGAATACTATAGCACCTGGGGAAATTCCCGGCGCGGGACCGTCATCCAGCCCCACTCGCCTCGGGCGCCGCCGCGGTTATTCGCCGCCGCTGTGTTCCCGGAAGGCGGCCGAGCCCAGATAATCCTCCAGCAGGCAGCAGGCTGCCAGCGAATGGGGATCGCTGCCGGAGCCCCTTCCCTTTTCGGCGGCGATGCGGCTTGTGTAGCGCTCGTCCCAGGAACGGACCGGCACGGACAGCGCTTGCTTCAATGCTTCGATGAATGCCTCTGTCTCCTGCGCCTGCGCTCCCAGCTCGCCGCTGAGGGAGACGGGCAGCCCGACGATGACCTCATCCGCTCTTTCAGATTCCACCAGATTTTTAAGCTTCGTCAAACCGTCGGAGGAAGAGGCGCCGTTGACGGCTTCAAGAGGCCGTACGATGGTTCCGCTGGGATCGCTGAGGGCAACGCCGGTGTGGACGCGCCCGTAATCGAGGGCCATGATACGCATCAGTCGGCGCTTCAGGCCAGCTTTTGGGACAGCCAGGTCCTGGCAGCGGCAAGCGCATCGGCAACGCCGCCGGCATTGTTGCCGCCGCCGCGGGCCATGGCGGGACGTCCCCCGCCCTTGCCGCCGACCAGCGGCGCCACTTCCTTGACGAGATCACCGGCGCGGGCGCCTTTGCCGATGACGGCGTCGGAGAAGTTCGCAACCAGGCTGACGCTGCCTCCATCAACCAGCGCCAGGAACACAGCCGCCGGCGCAAGCTCTTCACGCAGCTTGTCCGAGAGCTCCATCATCTGATCGCTGCCATCGACCTCGACCTGTTCCACCAGGATTTTAAAATCGCCGGCAGCCTCGGCGCGGGAAGACAGCGTCTGCCCGAGATCCGCCATCTTCCCGGAAGAAGCCTCTTTTGCCAGAAGGCGCAGGCTCTTGAGCTCCTCCTCCATGGAGGCGACCGCTGACTGCAGACGGGCCGGGTCGGTCTTGACCTGTCCGGCCAGATCGCTCACCAGCCGGTCACGGCCGCGCAAGTAATCGATGGCGGCCTTGGAAGTTATGGCTTCGATGCGGCGCAGGTTGGCGCCGACGCTGGATTCGGAGACGATCTTGAGACAGCCTATCTGGGCGGTGCTGGTGACGTGGGTGCCGCCGCAGAGCTCGCGGCTGAAGTCCCCTACCTCGATGACGCGCACGAATTCTCCATACTTCTCGTCAAATAGCGCGATGGCGCCCATGTCGCGGGCATAATCCATCGTGGTGGTAAAAGCCTTGACCGGATGGTTCTCGATGATCTTGCGGTTGACTATATCTTCTATCCTTGATAGCTCATCATCGCTGAGCGCCTTGGTGTGAGTGAAGTCGAAGCGCAGCTTGTCAGGACCCACGGACGAGCCTCCCTGCCGAACCTGCTCTCCCAGCAGGCTGCGCAGCGCATTTTGCAGCAGGTGGGTGGCGGTATGGTTGCAAGCGGTTGCGTGGCGGCGGACACGGTTGATCATGGCTTTGGCCCTGGCGCCGGCCTCGAGCCTGCCCTCCTCCACCTCAGCCAGGATCACCTGGTCGCCGTCGAGGGAATAGACCTCGATGACGTCGGCCTTGCCGTCCTCGGTGTGGATCCAGCCGGTGTCGGAGATCTGCCCGCCCGACTCGGCGTAGAAAGGCGATTCGCGCAGCTTAAGCACCACACGGCCGCCGCCCAGTTCCCTGAGGTCGCCGATCGATGTGTGCAGCTCGTTCTTTTGATAGCCCACGAACTCCGTGCGCACCTTGGCCTGGCGCCCCAGTTCGGCCAGCGCCTCGCGCTCTTCGGTGCCGACCTCCTTCATGGAAGTGCGCGCCCGCTGGCGCTGCTCCTCCATCAGGCGGTCGAATTCTTCTTCGTCGACCTCGAGCCCCTCGTCTTCGATGATCTCGCGGGTGAGGTCGAAGGGAAATCCATACGTATCGTGCAGGCGGAAGGCGACGTCTCCCTCGATGGTGTGGCCGCCGGCATTCTTCCTCTCGCCGATGGCCTGCATAAGGATGGCGTTGCCCTGTTGCAGCGTCATGCCAAAGCGGCGCTCCTCCCCGGTGGTCACCTCTTCGATCATCTTGCGGTGCTGTTCGAGCTCCGGATAAGTGTCTTTCATCGTCTCGATGACCCGGTCGCAGAGGGATGAAAGGAAAGGCGCGCCGATCTCCAGGGTCGAAGCCGCCTGGATGGCGCGGCGCATGACCCGGCGCAGCACATAGCCGCGGCCTTCATTGCCGGCAAAGACCCCATCGCTGATGAGGAAGGTCATGGCGCGACTGTGGTCGGCGAGCACGCGGATAGCGCGATCGGTTTTGTCTTCCTTGCCGTAGCTGGCGCCGGAAGTATCGCAGATATGCCCGATCAGGGGCTGGAACACGTCGGTGCCGAACACCGCCAGTTCGCCTTCCATGACGGCGGTGATGCGCTCCAGGCCCATGCCTGTATCTACGTTCTGCTTCGGCAAGGGGGTCAGCAGGCCGGCTTCGTCGCGATTGAACTGCATGAAGACCAGATTCCAGAATTCGACGAAGCGGTCGCAGTCGCATCCCGGGCGGCAATCGGGATCGTCGCAGCCCGCAGCCTCTCCCAGGTCATAATAAAGTTCGGTGCAGGGCCCGCAGGGGCCGGTGGGGCCCGCAGACCAGAAGTTGTCCTCGGCAGGCAGCGGCACGATGCGGTTTTCGTCGATGCCGGCCGCTTTCCATGCTGTCCGCGCCTCCTCGTCAGCGCCGACCTGGTCGTCGCCGCGAAACATGCTCACCCAGATCTTGCTGGTGTCGAGCTTGAGCACCTGGGTCGAAAAACGCCAGGCAAGGTCGATTGCGCCTTCCTTGAAGTAATCGCCGAACGAGAAGTTTCCCAGCATCTCGAAGAAAGTGAGATGCCTGGCGGTCTTGCCGACACGATCGATGTCGGTCGTGCGGAAACACTTCTGGCAAGTGGTTAAACGCGGATGCGGCGCCGGCTGGATCCCAAGGAAATAAGGCTTGAACTGCTGCATACCGGCAGTGGTAAGCAACACTGTGGGATCTTTGGCCGGAACCAGCGACGAGCTGGGACGGCTTTCGTGCCCGTTCTCGAGGAAGAACTCACGAAAACTGGAGCGAATCTCATGACTCTTCAACTAGGACTGTCAGCTCTCCTTTCCTTCCCGCTGCTCTATCTCGGCGCGCACTTTTGCAAGGGCTCGCCGTATCAGGCGGGAGACGTGCATCTGGGACACGCCTATGTTCGCCGCTATTTGCGACTGAGTCAAGCCCTCGAAGAATCTCTGGTGCAGAATGTTGCGCTCGCGTTTGGTCAGGCGGGCGAATCCCGGCTCCAGCAACAGACGTTTTTCGGCGGTGTCAAAACCGTCCTCGACGTTGCCGATGGTATCGAGCGGCAACCGTTCGTCATCGTCATCGCCGCGGTTGAGTGAATGGTCGAGCGAGAGCGAGTTGCGGGACTTGCCGGCCTCGATGGCCTCCATTACCTCTTCCGGAGTGGATTCGGCGGCGTCGGCAAGCTCGTGGATACTGGGAGCGCGCTTGTAGCTCCCGGCCAGATCGCCGGTTACCTTCTCGAGGCGCATGTGAAGCTCCAGGAGGCCTCGCGGCACCTTGACCGCCCAACCCTTGTCACGGAAGTAACGCTTGATCTCTCCGATGATGTTGGGTGTGGCATACGTGGAAAGGGCGACGCCGCGGTCGATGTCGAAGCGGTCGATAGCCTTGATGAGGCCTATGCAGCCGACCTGCACCAGGTCCTCGAGCTGCTCGCCGCGCTGGCAATAACGCCGTGAGACCCCGTACACCAACGGCAGATACCTGGTGATCAGCTCGTCCCTTGCAAGAGTGTCCCCCTGCCGGCAATAGGCTGCCAGCAACTGCCCCTCGCTGAGATGCCCACGGTTTGATCCAGTCGTGGTCCTGGTCGCAAGACACGCTGTGCTCATGGTCCACCTCCATCGATTTGCCCCCCTAGTGAAGGACACTGTTTGCTTGCTCGATGGCTATCCCCCAAAGACCAAGGCCAACTCGGCGATTTCCCAAAAAGGCCGGGCTTTTGACCTACCCGCTCACGCTCTCTTTAAACAACTGTCAAGCAAGGAAGTCCGGCATCGGGCTGATTCCCGGATCGTCCTGGGAAAGCTCCCGGTCGAACTCATGCTCGCGCTCGGCGGCCGCTTTCTTGCCGGCGTCCACCGCCACCTTCACTTCCTGCTCGAGCTCGGCCCGGGTCTCCTTGAGCTCGTTCGGCAGATTGGACAAGACCGTCCCCATGTCCCTGCCGGTCTGCTGCGCCCGGTTGCGGGCATATAAGAGGACAGCGGCTCCGGCTAAAAGCCCTGCCCACCCCAATTTTGCTGCCAGCTTCCCCATCACTGATGCCTCCCTCTCTGGTTGACCAGAGAGGTGATGGCTTCCGAGACCCCCGCGGAAAGCCCTGCTACTTTCTTTGCCGGCGACGCTATCGCCGACGAGATCGTCCTGGTGGTGTGGTCGACCCGGTCGGTCACCCCTACCAGGGTTCCCATCATGTCGTCCAGCTTGCTCAGCTGGCTGTTCACTTCGTCGAGCGTAACCTGGAGCTTCGAGAGCAACGGGATTACCTCTTCGTCAAGCCTCTTGAGGAAGATATTCAGCCGTGAAAACGTGCCTCCCATTTTCATCAGCAGAAACGCCAGCGCCAGCGCTGTTATCACCAGAAAGAAACTCAACGACCCTTCGAGAACGGCTGTCCAATCCATAGAGGTGCTCCTCCCGTGTATTGACGGTTTGGCGCTTGTATCTTAACACAGTTAAAACACCCATTGTGACCGGTCTCCTTGAGAAAAACCCGACCTCTTTTTGAGGCTGGGTTGCCAATATACCCCAAAAGGGAAAGCGACTTGAATCGGGGAATGCCCCCGTTTATCGGGGTGGGAATTCCCTGATGCAATTTGCGGGATTTTGCGACCTGCCGGCCATATTATGTGACGTTTGGGCGGATTTCGAAGTCAGCTTGCGTAAATGGGCGCAGGTTATTTATAGGCCCTTCTGGGGAGAATGTTACCGAGTCCTTCCAGCCACTGCGGGGAGAGTTGTGCCTTTGGTCACTATCGTTTTGCTTCTTCCCTTCTACGTTGCCGCCGTCCGGGGCTCTACAGAATTTGAATACCGGACTGAGCGAACCTTCGATTCGGCTAACGGAAGATAACATGTCTGAAAAAAGCGTTTACAATTCGCATAATAATCGTCTTGAAGCGGCTGATGCCGACCTCGATCAGGCGATGGTTGACATGTCTCCCGATATCATGGCCCTAATCGATCCAGAGGGAAACTTCATCCGCCTTAACCGCAAAGCGCCGGAAATGTGCTTGTACGATTCCGTCGCGGAAATGATGAATATCAATTTTTTTGACATGCTGGCGCCAGAAGACCACGAACAGGCCCGGGCTTTTTTTTACGAGCTTGTCCGCGATGGAGGCGAGCGCATCGGCGAATTCCGCTATTTCAAAAAGGACGGCTCGGTCTTCTCGGGAGAGATAAACGCGGCTCTGGCGCTTGACGCGAAGAGCGGAACCAGTTCAATAATCGCCGTCATCCGTGACGTCGGCAAACGCAAGCTGATCGAGACCGAGATCAGCCGGCAAAGCCGGGAATTGGCAGAAAGAAACTCCGAACTTCAGGCCCTTTACGAGATATCGCAAGCGACCACGGACGTGCATGACACCCAGGAGCTGATCTTGCAAGTGCTTGACTCAGTCTCAGAATTGAGGCATCTGTTCAAGGCCCTGCCCGAGGCGGGCATCTTCCTGATCGAGGACGGCAAGATGAGGCTGGCCGGCCACACTGGCGGCCATTCGGACGAGTTCCTGAGCATGCACGACGATATGCAAATCGGCGATTGCCTCTGTGGAAAAGCTGCTCAGACCGGCGAGATCATCATATCGGACAGCTCCCGGACCGATCCCGGGCACGACTTCCATAACCATGAGGATGGGGAGCACGCCCATATCATCGTTCCGTTGGGCTCGGTCGGCGAAATCCTGGGCGTCCTTTATTTATACCTGCCCCCGGGCAAAGTCGAGATCTCGGAGCGCCGGCTCAGACTGCTGAAATCCATCAGTTCGCAGATCGCATCGGCGATAGAGAACGTGAAGCTGCACGAAAAGACGCGTGAGCTCTCACTCCACGATCCGCTCACGGGCCTGGCCAATCGCCGGCTCATGACAGATGAACTCGAAAAGACCCTCGCCCGCTCCAAACGTTCCGGCAAACCGTTTTCCCTGATCATGCTCGACCTCGATCATTTCAAGGACTATAACGATCACTTCGGCCACGCCAGCGGCGACAACCTGCTGGTGGGGCTCTCCGATCTCATTCGCAACGAGATCAGGCGGATCGATCTGGCGGTGCGTTATGGCGGAGAGGAGTTTCTGATAATCCTGCCGGAGACCGGAATGGCTGAAGCGATGGAAGTAGCCGAGCGGATCCGTTCCAAGACCGGCTCCAGGGAATTTGTCTGCTCCGATAGCATGACGACCACAGGCATAACGGTCAGCCTGGGGGTATCAACCTGGGACAGGAATATCTCCAGCGAGGAGATCCTGATCGCTCGCGCCGACACGGCCCTCTACCGCGCAAAGTCCAACGGCAGGGACCGTGTCGAGAGTTGGATCCCTTCCCCGCCGAAGACTCTTCTAAATCACGACTGAAGTCGTATCGATGACCCCGGCGGCGACTATCGCCTCACCGGAGTAGATCACCGCCGACTGGCCCGGAGCCACCCCATAGACTTGTTCCTGCAGCAATATTCGCAGTTCTGGTAAGGCATTGTTTTTTTTCGGAGTCAGTGTCCCGGCAACCGGCAGGGAATTATATCGCAGCTGAATCTCAAGGAGCTCAGAGAAATCATATTCTTCCATGTCAACAAACCAGTTGACCCGATCAATGGTTAATTGTCTGATCGCCAGCTGGTCGCGGCCGCCGACGATCACCTGGTTTTTTTCCGGAATGGTGGCTATGACGAAAACCGGCTCGGGCGCGCTGACGCCCAGGCCGTGCCTCTGGCCGATCGTATAGTCGGTATAGCCAGTATGGGTACCCATCCTGGCGCCGTCGACATCGAGGATCTCGCCCTCACCGGGCAGCTCACTGGAGCGGCCGCGAAGAAAACGGCGGTAGTCATTGTCGGGAATGAAACAGATCTCCTGGCTTTCGGGCCGGTTGTGCACATGAAGGCCGGCCTCCCTGGCGAGCCGGCGCGTCTGTTCCTTTGAAAGTCCTCCGAGGGGAAAGCTGATGCTGTCCAGGAGCGCTGCATCGATCCCCCAGAGCACGTAAGACTGGTCCTTTGAGCGGTCGGCGCCACGGGCTATCAACCGCCGGCCCTGCTTTTCCACGATTCGCGCGTAATGTCCGGTCGCGACTTCGGCGGCGCCAAGACTGCGAGCAAGCTCCACCAGTTTAGGGAACCTGAAGATGCCGTTGCAGCGGGCACAGGGGTTGGGAGTACGCCCGCTGAGGTATTCCGAGACGAAATCATCGACTACGGCCTCCCTGAATTCGTCAGTACAATCTATGGTCAGATGAGGAATGCCCAGATGGTGACAGATCGACCTCGCATCACGGATCGATTCAGGCGAGCAGCAATTAACGGAGCCATCTCCCCCACTCGCGGGATCGCTCCAGAGGCGCAGGGTGACGCCGAGGACATTGCGCCCGCGCTGTTTTTCGAGCAGGCAGGCGACAGAGCTGTCGACGCCGCCGCTCATGGCCACCAGGACCGCATCGTCATCGATAGAATCTGCCAGCGGAAATGTGCCTCTGGCTATCGAGTCTTCCAGGGCGGCATGCAGCGCCTCGATGGCGAAGAAAGCGGCGTTCTTTATGTTGGCGGCACGGCTCGCGTTTACCAGCTCATCACCACCGAGCATCTCTTCCAGCGATTCCGCCGTCAGTGATGCGGCCTGCCGCCAGCCCTTGCCTCTGATCAATACCGTCAGCAGGCTGCCGGCGGCTATGGCGGCGCTTGAACCGGACGCAAGGAAGTTGGCCTTACCGATGTTTTCATCATCGAAGCTGACATACAGCCGAATGACAGCGCCACAGCCGCTGTCGCCGGCTTCGCCGGAACCGTCGTCACGATCGGGTTCGCCGGCATTTCTTGGATGATCGAAATGTTCCCGCAGAAGATCGTTCATGCTCTAGATGATAGCCGGGATGGGCGGAGACTGAAAGAAAGGAGGCATCAAGAAGCGGGCAGGAATTAATCGGATATTTGGCCGGAAGTTACGGGCCGGTGGGGAATTCCCGCTGGAATGATTGTCGAAGACCTAAATGAAAGCGGGAATTCCCCACCGGCCAAGCAAGAGCCGGCTCGGAACCCGGTCAATTGCTGATTGCTTCGACGATCCCCTGCTCGATGGACTTGGCGTCGACATAGCCGGACCAGGCGCGCTGCACCTTCGACTGCTTGTTGATGGTGATAACAGCCGGTGTGGTGCTGACTTTGAGGATCATCGCCAGGTCACCGAAAGTCTGGCCGTCACTGTAGACATACTCATAGAAATCTGCCTGGCTGCGGTACTTGCTCTCGAGTGACTGAACCGACGAGCGAACCTGGGTGTCATCGGATGGCCCGTTCATGTAGAAGAGCACGACGATCGGCCGCCGGGACGACAATGAGGCCTTGAACTTGTCGGGAGTCAGATTTCCTGGAGTCACAACCTGGCCGACGAGATCCTCGGACTTGCCGGTGGCGCTGCTTGCGGATTTGGCGGTCTTGGTGACAGTCTGCGCCGTTGGAGCAGCCGCCTCGTCGCCGCCACAGGCGGATAATAAAAAAGCCACCAGCGCAAGGATCAGCGCCGTGGCCGCAATTCTCGAAAGTTTTATCATCCTGTTCCTTCTTCTGGCAAATAAAAGCTCCACCGTGCCGTGTCTGCTAGTTTATTGAACCTGCTCCAGCAGGTGGGTGCCCGCTTCCCAGCTACCCATAGGCAGGTGGGAAAGACTAAGCTCCCGTACATAATATGTTGGCTCAATAAAGTTACAGATCACAAACAAGGTCGAGCTTTGATTTATACTAGCACACGGGTTTCTTCTTCGGCAATAGGTAAAAAAACCCTTTAAAATAGGGAAAACACCTATTTGTCAAGACCCTGTTTTGCCTCCCGAAAACTTCCCGCTATTGCTGGATTTTTAACTCTTTCAGCTGCCGGGGATCGACCATCGCCGGCGCTCCGGTGAGCGGACAGCCGCCGCTCTGGGTCTTGGGGAAGGCTATCACATCGCGAATGGTCGAGAGGCCGGCCATCAGCATCACCAGGCGGTCGAGCCCGAAGGCCAGGCCGCCGTGTGGCGGAGCTCCGTATTTCAGAGCTTCCAGCAGGAATCCGAAATCCCTCTCCATCTGATGGTCCTCATGCCCGAGGATGCTGAGGATGCGCCGCTGCAGATCGGACTTGTGTATCCTGAGGCCGCCGCTGGCGATCTCGACGCCATTCAAGACCAGATCGTAGAGGCTGCCGCGTACAGCCAGCGGCTCGTCTTCCAGAAAACCGATGGTCTCCTCATTGGGAAGGGTGAACGGATGATGCTCGGCGACGATATCGCCGCTGTCGGTATCTAGTTTGAACATGGGAAAGTCTGTCACCCAGAGGAAGCTCCAGCCTTCGAGCGGCAGCTGCAGGTCGGAGGCCAGGCGCGGACGCAGGGCGCCCAGCACCTCGACGGCGGTCGTGACCTCGTCGGCCACGAAAAATACGATGTCGCCCTCGTCGGCGCCGGTCGCTTCCAGCACCTGTGCTTTTTCGTCCGGCGCCAGGAACTTTGCGATCGGCGACTTCATCTCGAGCTTCTCCATGATGACCAGGTAGGCCAGACCCTTGGCGCCGTGCGAGAGGGCGAAGTCGGTCAGCTCATCTATCTCGCGGCGCGAGAAGCGGGCGGCGCCGGGCGCCCGGATGGCCCTGACAGTGCCGCCGTCGGCAAGTGCACGGGCGAAGACGGCGAAATCGGAGGCGCGGAAGATGTTGGAGACATCGACGATCGGAAGGTCGAAGCGCAGGTCGGGCTTGTCGGAGCCGTACTTCAGCATCGCCTCGTCGTAGGTCATCTTTGGAAACGGCACCGTGAGATCGGAGCCGAGGACCTCCCCGAAGACGCCGGCGAGCAGCTCCTCGAGCAGCGCCATGATCCCACCGGCGGTCATAAAGGACATTTCCATGTCCACCTGGGTATGCTCGGGTTGACGGTCAGCGCGAAGGTCCTCATCGCGAAAGGCGTGGGCAAACTGGTAGTAGCGGTCCAGTCCCGCGACCATCAGCAACTGCTTGAACAGCTGCGGCGACTGCGGCAGGGCATAGAATTTTTTTGGTTGCATCCGCGAAGGCACCAGGAAGTCGCGGGCGCCCTCGGGAGTGCTCTTGGTCAGCACCGGGGTCTCGACCTCGGTGAAGCCGTTGCAGTCGAGAAAGTTTCTGACGGTCTGGGAGACCTGATGACGCAGGAGCAGGTTAACCAGCATGTTCTCGCGGCGCAGGTCGATGTAGCGGTACTTCAGGCGCAGGTTCTCGTCAACGTCGCCTCGCTCCTCGACGCTGAATGGAGGAGTCTCCGAGCGGTTGAGCACCTCCACGGCCGTGACATTGACCTCGATCTCACCCGTGTCCATCACGGGGTTCACGGTTTCCGGCGGCCGCGGTGCGATCCTGCCGTCGATCCGCAGGACGTCCTCGGGCCGCAGCGAATGGCCGATGGTGTGCACCTCGCCCGAGCGCTCCGGGTCGAAAACGATCTGCACCAGGCCGCTGACATCCCGCAGGTCGATGAAGATGAGGCCGCCATGGTCGCGACGCCGATGGACCCAGCCGCAGAGGCTGATCTCGCGGTCGAGATCTGCTTTGGTCAGTTTTCCGCAATAATCGGTACGCATGAACTACCCTATCTGTTAAACGGGAAGGAAATCCTTCCCTCGCTCGCTTTTGCTTATGGAGAACCGCTCACTCGGGAAGATTCCCTTCCCGTTCAGCGGAGGTTATTTCAATGCATCAATCAGGTGCCGTTCAAGGCCGGCCATCTCGACCAGCTGCTGGCCGCCGCTTTCCATGTTGCGCACGGTGGCCTTGCCGGCGGCGATCTCGTCCTCACCGATGATAACAGCAAAACGGGCGCCGAGGCGGTTGGCCTGCTTCATCTGGCCTTTCATCTTGCGCCCCGCATAGTCGGCGTCGGCGATGACGCCCTGGCCGCGCAGCCTGTGCATCGCCTTGAGGGCTTCGGGCTTTCCTTCATCGGCGAGGATCACGAAGAATACGTCCGCGGCCGCGGCCGGCGCGCCGATATCCGCCGATTCCAGCGCCAGGACGATCCGCTCCAGACCGGTGCCGAACCCGGAGGCCGCAGATGGCTGCCCGCCGATTTCCTCGACAAGATTATCATAGCGGCCGCCGCCGCCGATTCCTTTTTGCGCCCCGAGGCGGGCGCATTCGTACTCGAAAGTCGTCCGCGTGTAGTAATCAAAGCCCCGGACGAGAGTGCCGTCGATGTGGTAGGAGCGCCCGAACAGGTCGAGCAGGCCCTTCACACTGTCAAAATGTTGCTGGCAACTATCACACAGGTTATCAACGAGCTTCGGCGCCCCGGCCAGCAGGCCCAGGCACTTCTCGTTCTTGCAGTCAAAGACCCTCAGCGGATTAAGCTGCATGCGTTCGCGGCAATCGTTGCAGAGATCGCCGGCGACCGATTGCAGGAATCCCTTGAGCTTCTCCATGTACGCGGGCCGGCACTCGCTGTCGCCCATGCTGCTGAGGCGCAGCGTCAGGTCGGGCACGCCCAGGACCTCATACAACTCCGAGAGCATCATGATAAGCTCGGCGTCCAGGGCCGGATCGCCCGAGCCGATCGCCTCGGCGCCGAACTGGTAATGCTCGCGGTAACGGCCGGCCTGGGGCCGCTCGAAGCGGTACATGCGCTCGTAATACCAGAGTTTCACAGGCTGGGGCAGCTTGTGCATGCCGTGCTGGACGTAAGACCTGACGACGGGCGCCGTGCCTTCGGGCTTGAGCGTCAGGCTGCGCCCGCCCTTGTCCTCGAAGGTGTACATCTCCTTGCGGACGATGTCGGAAGACTTGCCGACGCCGCGGACGAACAGTTCGGTCTCCTCGAAGGCCGGCGTATTGATGTGCCCGTAACCGGCGGCGCGGAAGATGGCCGCAGCGGCGCTGATGACCTTGTCGCGAAGCGGTTGCGCTTCGGGAAGGACGTCGTATGTTCCTTTGGGTCCCTGCATTGTTTCCTTCCCGGAGCCGGCGCTACCAGCCCAGATCGGTCAGGAAGGGATTGTTCTCCCTCTCCTGTTCCAGCGTGGTCGTGTTGCCATGGCCCGGATACACTTTCGTATCCGGCGGATATCGCAGGATGAGATTCTTGACCGAGGCCGCCAGCGCTTCGAACGATCCTCCTGGGAGGTCGGTGCGGCCGATTGAGCCGTGAAAAAGCAGATCCCCGGTGAAAAGCACTCCGGCCACATGGTATGTGAGCGATCCGGGAGAGTGCCCCGGAGAGGCGATGACATTTACCTCGATGCCATTGACGTCGACGGTCTCGCCGCCGGCCAGGATCCTGTCAAGCTCATGCGCGGGGAATCCGGGCATGCCCGGGAACAGCTGAAATTTCTCGGGCTCGCCGAGCACCATGCCGACTTCGCTGCTGCCGTAGACGGCCGCGCCTGTGGAAGCGGCCAGTTCAGAAGTGCCGCCCAGATGGTCGGCGTGGCCGTGGGTGATGAAGATGGCGCCGCAGCCGGCGCCTGAAGCCTCGATGACGCCGGCGAGCATGCCGGCGTCTCCCCCGGGATCGATCATGAAGCCGGCGCCGTTCTCACGGTCGTAGACGAAATAACTGTTGGCCTGCAGCGGCCCCGCGGGCCGGGCGACGATCTCGATGCTAATGGGAAACTCCTTGCCTGGCGGCTGGCCGCCGCGTTGACTTTCGAGAGCTAACGCTAGCAAAACCACCGGGTTCGGGCAAATCGCCGGCGGCTCTACAGTTTTCGCAGGAAAGGCGTGGCCGCCGCGAAACCAATCCAGATATAGGGAACCGCGGGAGGATAGATCAGGCTGCCGGGGATCGAGACGGCAAAACCCGTCGGCATTATCAACGAGACGTAGAGGGAGTGGCGCACTTCGCCCAGGTCGATGCCTTTGTGCAGGAGCGAGGGTGTCCTCAGCGTCCACACCCACATCAGGGAGGCGAGGTAACCCGCGGTGCAGACGGCGCCGGCATAAAGTATCTGGGCCACCTCGTCGCTGAAATGTGTTCCATATACCGCGGTGGGAAAGGGAAGAAAGGCAATGACCATCAGATACAGGAAGTTCAGCCAGATGAGTCCGACGCTGTAACGCCTGACGTGGTTGTTGAAGGCGAGGTGTTTGAGCCAGTTGAGCGCGATTACGCCGAAGCTGATGCCGTAGCTGATCAGCATGGGCATGTTCGCCGTGATGTCGCCGCCGAGTTCGTGGTTGGGCGCATTGACCGGGATGGGAAGCTGCACCACCAGCAGGGTGATGGCGACCGCAAAGACGCCGTCGCTGAAACTGATTATCCTGCGGGTGCTCCTGACGCTATCGATGTCGGGATTCTTCCGGTCGCGCATGGCTCCCCTGGTTCCTGCGCCCGGCCGCCCGCTTTCAGCACAGGCATGCTTCCGCGGCCGGAGCGCTCATTCCTGGTCCAGCAGTACGGAAGCAGGTTCTACCTTCGTCGCTGAAATCCTGTAGGCGTCCTGGATGGAAGCCACCGCTGAGACGCCCTTTTCGCGACCGGTTGCGTATACGGTCGCCAGCTCCTGGCCCGCGCTGACGCTATCGCCCACCTTCAGGCGCAGGACCGCGCCCACGGCGTGGTCGATGACGTCTGTCTTCAGGCGGCGCCCGGCGCCAAGGTCCAGCACCGCTCTTCCTATAGCCAGAGCGTCGATCGATTCAATCCAGCCGCTGCCGGCGGCGGTAGCCGGCAAGCGGTGGCGGGCGGCGGACAAAAGCGAGGGTTCTTCGATAAAGGATGCGTCGCCACCCTGGCGGGAGATCCACTCGCGGAACTTGCCGAGCGCTTCACCCCGGGACAGGCGCGAGCGGGCTTCCTCGAGAGCCTTCTGCCTGTCCCAACCCAGGTCGGAATGCGTCAGCAGGCTTGCGGCCAGCGCCACCACGACTTCCACCAGATCGTCCGGGCCCCTGCCTGCCAGGGTCTCAGCCGCCTCGAGCACTTCGAGCACGTTGCCGACGGCGTAGCCCAGGGGCTGTTCCATCGAGCTCAGCACCGTCTCGACTGCCAGTCCCCGCATCTCCCCTACTGCCTTCATCAGATGCTGGACACCATGTGCATGGCCTTTGGTCTTGAAGAAGGAGCCGCTGCCGACCTTGACGTCAAAGACGACGGCGCCGGCGCCTCCTGCCAGCTTCTTGCTGATGATGCTGGAGGCGATCAGGGGATTGGACTCGACCGTTGCCGTGACGTCGCGCAGGGCGTAGATGCGGTCGTCCGCCGGAGCCAGGTCGCTGCTCTGGCCGGCGACGCAGATGCCGATATCGGCCAGCTGCTGCTTGAAGGCGGCGGCGTCGATGGTGGTGCGAAAGCCGGGGATCGATTCGAGCTTGTCGATGGTGCCGCCGGTGTGGCCCAGGCCGCGTCCGGACATCTTGCCGAAGATGGCGCCGCAGGAAGCCATGAGCGGCCCCAGTACCATCGTGACCTTGTCGCCGACGCCGCCGGTGCTGTGCTTGTCGACGACGGGATGGCCGAGGTCGCTCAGATCGAGGCGCGTCCCCGATGCCAGCAGGGCGTCGGTGAGCGCCAGCGTCTCGTCCAGGGTCAGGCCTTTGAGCAGCGCCGCCATCAGCCAGGCCGACATCTGGTAGTCGGCCACTTTCCCGTCCATGAAAGCGGCGATGAATTCCTCCAGTTCCCGCGGCGAGTGCTCGCCGCCATCCCGCTTGTGCTGGATGATGTCGACCGGTGAGATCATGGTCATCAAGTATAGACTGCGGCCTCAATTTATGGTACTCTCAACACCTAGCCATTGCCGGATTACAGTGAGATCCGGCGAGCGGGCCTTTCCATTCGAGGGGTTAGAAGCTGAAGCTGGGGGTCACACACTAGATGAGCCGGTCCGGCCTCCCTGAGCCATATCAGGGGCTGCTGGGTCGGCTTTGGGTGTTATCTGGGCGTTTATGCGTATGAAGAACAGCATGAGAAATACATATTTTGCAGGGTATTCGTTGCCGGCGCTGGCCTTTTTGGCCTTGACGCTGGTGGCGATTTTTTCGTTCCAGGCAGTCGCCTTCGCTTCCACGGCGCAGTGCGACCCGCAGGTCGCACAAACCGCTCCGCAGGCGTACTGGTCGAGCTACAACGATTATCTCGAACGGCGTCTGACCGTTGACGAGAACCTGCAGAACACCGGCGGCTGCGTTCCCTGCCAGCTGCGCATCGCCCAGGTCGAGGCCAGCCAGGGCGTCTCGATCGAGACCCCGCTTCCCATCGATCTTGGTGACATCCCGCAGGCCGCTTCCGGGAATGTCAGACTGAAGTTCATGGTGCCCGCCGGCGTCGACAGTTTCTACAGCCGGATCAAGGTGGTCTGCGCTCCGGCGCCGCCGCAGCCGGTTTCCTCGCCGCAGTTCACGATAGAGCCGCCTTTGGCGTGGGCCAACGAGGGTTGCCCGGTGGCGCCGCCGGAGCTCGACGGGCTGGAATTGCCCACCGACCAGCAGTACGGCGCCAGGCTGTTTACGGCGACGCTGAAGGATGAAGGCGGCAGTCCGGTGGCAGGCAAGGCTGTCAAATGGAGACTGTCGGACCCGTTCGGCTTCAGGATAATTGAGAGCTCGGGCGTCACCGATGCTGCGGGCCAGGCGACGGCGCTGGTGACACCGCCGCAATATTTTGTCTGTATCGTCCCTTATTTCGACCGGGGAATCACTAAGGTCACGGCCACAACCGACGACGGCCTGCAGGCGAACGCTACTTTTGCCTACAGCCGCTGCGCCCCGGTCGGAGCCACGCCGCCGTGGGCCGGTACAGGCGCCGGAATTTAGCGATTCGCAGCGCGCGAATCAGCTCTTCACTTCTTCCCTGATATCAGGAACGGTCTTCCCGCCAGCTTCAGCGCCTCGGCGATCTCCAGCCGCGGTCCGGTAAAGAATCTGAACACCGTGGCGCCGATGTCGCCGAATCCTCCCAGATAGGGCCGATCACGCGGTTGGCGCCCGGCGCCGCCAGCCACGGCATCTTCCGCGGCAGTCTCAAAGAGTGAGCCTCCCGGAGAGAAGACCTCGCTGCCCAGCCTCGCCAGCAGCGGTATATATTCCCTTGTATGGTCGGTCCCGGGATGCACCGGGTCGCAGCCATGATCGGCCGTGAGGATCATCAGGTCGTTCTCCCCGCAGGAAGCTATCAGCTCCGGGATGGCGGCGTCGACAGCCTGCAGCCCGGCGGCGAAGCCGGCGGCGTCGTTGCGGTGCCCCCAGAGCATGTCGAAATCCACCAGGTTGGTGAACACCAGGCCCTCATCCAGTTCGCGCATCAGCGAGATCGAGCGCTCCAGCCCGTCGGCATTGCCGCTGGTCTTGTGCTCGAAGCGGACGCCGGAGCCGGCGAAGATCTGTGAGATCTTCCCGACGCCGTGCACCGGCACACCGATCTCAGAGAGGATGTTGAGGTAGTTGCGCGGCGGCGTCACCGAAAAGTCGCGGCGGTGAGGCGTACGGGTGAAACCGCCGGGGCTGCCGACGAACGGGCGGGCGATGACACGCGCCACCTGATCCTCGCCGCGCAGGATCTTCCGCGCCTGGGCGCAATATTCGTAGAGCTGCTCCAGAGGAACGACTTCTTCATGAGCGGCGATCTGAAAGACGCTGTCGGCCGAAGTGTAGACGATGAGCTTGCCGGTCTGCATGTGCTCCTCGCCGAGCCGGGCGATGATATCGGTGCCGGAGGCTGGAACGTTGCCGAGCACGCCCCGCCCGGTTGCCTGCTCGAATGCCTCGATGACCTCATGGGGAAATCCATGCGGGTATACGGGGAAGGGTTTGTCGCTGACGACGCCCATGATCTCCCAGTGGCCGACAGTGGTGTCTTTTCCGCGGGAGGACTCCTTGAGTTTGCCGAAGAGCGCCTGGGGACGGGGCACCGGCGGCACGCCGGCGAGCGGCAGGATGTTGCCGAGGCCCAGGGCGCCGAGGTTTGGCAGCTTCAGCCCGCCGGCAGCTTCGGCCACGTGCGCCAGCGTGTTGGCGCCTTCATCTCCGAATTCGGCAGCGTCGGGAAGGGCGCCGCAGCCGACTCCGTCGAGGGTGATGAGCAGGCAGCGGACCCGGCGGCGCAGCCGCTTGCGGCCCATCAGCCATAGAGGGTTGATCATCGAGCCTTTGCGGGGGATTTCCTCGCCCGCGGATGCGAATCAAAATAGATATCGCGCAGCTTCTGCCGGCTGAGGTGGGTATAGATCTGTGTGGTGGAGACGTCCGCGTGCCCCAGCATCTCCTGGACGCTGCGGAGGTCGGCGCCTCCGGCCAGCAGATGGGTGGCAAAACTGTGCCGCAAGGTATGGGGCGTCACTGTTTTTTGGATCTGGGCCTGGCGCGCGTAGGTGACGAGCATCCGGTGCACGCTCTGCCGCGTCAGCCCGCGCCCGAAACGGTTGAGGAAGAGATGGCCGGACTTGGCCCCCTTTCCCAGGAAGGGACGTCCCAGCTGCAGGTAGCGGCGGACCGACAGAAGGGCCGGCTCGCCCACGGGGATCATCCGTTCTTTGGAGCCTTTTCCCATGCAGCGCACATAGCCGCCTTCGAGGTCGACGTCGCCTGTGCCCAGGCCTATCAGCTCCGAGACTCTGAGGCCGGCGCCATAGAGCAGCTCGAGCATGGCGGCGTCTCGCAGCGGCGCCGGCGAGCTGCCTGCCGGTTGCTGCAGCAGGATCTGGACTTCGGCAAGGTTGAGCACCGTGGGAAGTTTGTGGCCCTGCTTTGGTGACTTGATTCCGACCACCGGGTTGGTCCCGGCAATATTCTCGCGGCAAAGATATTTGTAGAAACTTTTGAGGACGCTGATCTTGCGGGCGATGGTGGCGCTGGCGGGAATCCCCTCCGTGCCCTGAAGCTCTCCCAGAAAATCACGTATCAGCGGCGTGGTCACTTCCAGCGGATCCAGTTCGCGGCCGTCCATGAAATGCCGGAATTGCGATAAGTCCCGGCGGTAAGAAGAGACCGTATTGTCTGCCAGTCCGCGTTCGAATTGCAGGAAGGCCAGGAACTCTTCCATGAGATGGTCAGGTGAAACCGCATGGGGATCCGGTTGGGGGGTGGAGACTTTGGCCAGTTCATCAGCATTTAGCGATTCAAGCTGATCCATGGCCTCTAGATTCGCTACCAAGCACCAATGCTCCTTTTTTTGGCACAAATATTTTATTTAGCGCGGCGATGCTTTTATGAAACGGGAAACTGGTTGGAATCGGACATCCTGAACGGGATGATGCTGGAGAGCTGGTAGTAAGGAAGGCCCACGGAATCCGCGACAGCCTGGTTGGTGATCTTGCCTTCCATGACGTTGACGCCCTTTGACAGACCGTCATTGCTGCGGATGGCGGCGGTGATGCCCTCACTGGCTATCTCGATGATGTAGGGCAGCGTGGCGTTGGCCAGTGCGAAGGTCGAGGTGATGGGAACGGCGCCGGGGATGTTGCCGACGCAGTAATGGATGACGTCGTGGACCATGTAGGTGGGCTCGCTGTGCGTGGTCATGTGGGAAGTTTCGGCGCAGCCGCCCTGGTCTATCGAGACATCGACGATGACCGAATGCGGGACCATCTCCTCGACGAGCTCCCCGCTGATCAGCTTGGGCGCGGTGGCTCCCGGGATGAGGACGGCGCCGATGACGAGATCGGCGGTCGATACATGGTCTTCGATTGCAAGCGCTGTCGACATGACCGTTGTCAGCCTTCCCGAAACGTATCCCTGCAGCGAACGCAGACGCTCGAGGTTGTTGTCAAGGACGACGACATTCGCCAGCATGCCGGCGGCGATCTTGGCCGCGTGGGCGCCGACGATGCCGGAGCCGAGGATGACGACCTTTGCAGGCGGCACTCCAGCGACTCCGCCGAGAAGGATGCCGCGGCCGCCGATCATCTTCTCAAGGAAATAGGCCCCGACCTGCGCCGCCATGCGGCCGGCGATCTCGCTCATGGGCGTGAGCAGCGGCAGGCGCCCGTCCTGCTCGACGGTCTCGTAGGCGATGCAGGTGGCCCCTGTCTCCATCAGCTGGCGGGCGAGTTCAGGCTGCGGCGCCAGATGCAGGAAGGAAAAGATCGTCTGCTCCGGCCGCAGCAGTTTCACTTCCCGGGGGGAAGGATCCTTGACCTTGACGATCATCTCGGCTTCGCCAAAGAGATTCTCGACGCCTTCGACAATGGAGGCCCCCTGTTCGGCGTAGGCGGCGTCGGGAAGCTTGCTGCCGTCGCCTGCGCCTTTCTGGACCAGGACGGTGTGCCCGGCGCTGACAAGCTCACGGACGCCGGCCGGCGTGACCGCCACACGATATTCGTCTACTTCGACTTCTGCTGGAACGCCGATTATCAAGCTGCTCTCCTTTGGGTCTGTTTATTCCTGTAAGTCGTTACGCTAAAACCAAATGCCGCGCGAATGATGGGCGAATGACGTGCGGCCCGCGGCATCAGCGGCCGGAGATTTCGCCTGCGCCATATCCGCTTCAGCGGTTCGCGAGCTCGCGGTGCGCCAGCATGACGCCGATGAGCGATTTGCCGTCTTCAAACTCTGCCAGCAGCGACGCCAAAGGCTCGAGCGGCCGCTGTCCGGGCTCGATGAACTCCTCGTGATCGCCCTCTTCTGTTTCCTCGGCAAGATCCTCGGCCAGGAATACATGGAGGATCTCATCACAGAAACCGGGCGAGGAATAAAAACTTGTAAGATGCGTGAGCTTGCCGGCTGTGAGCCCCAGCTCTTCCCGCAGTTCGCGCCGTGCGCATTCGGCCGGGTCCTCCCCGGGTTTCAGTTTGCCGGCGGGAAGCTCAAGAAGCTCCTTGCCGACGGCGTCACGGTACTGCCGCACCAAGCGCACGGCCCCGTCGCTGTCGACGGGCACGATGACCGCGGCTCCGGGATGCTCCATGACCTCGCGCAGCGTATGCCTGCCGTCGGGCAGCTCCACCTGGTCGAGGCGCAGCCTGATGATGCGGCCCTGGTAGGCATATTCAGAGGAGATCACCCGGTTTTTCATGAGCCGGGCTCCGCGCCGGCGCCCGCCGGGTCGCCGCCCTTGTCTTCGCGGGCGACCGTGACCAGCTCCATGAGGAAATCATACATCTGGTGCAGCGACTCGACGGTGATGTATTCGTCGGGCGTGTGGACCTGCTCCATGCCGGTCGCCAGGTTGACACATGGCAGGCCCTTGAGATTGAAGACGTTGACATCGCTGCCGCCGCCGGTCGAAGTGCGCTCGGTTTTCAGCCCCATGCGCCCAAAAGCCTGCTCGGCCAGCTCGATCGGCAATCCCCCCTTTGAAAAATCAAATCCCTGGAACTCGTCGGTCACGGTCACCTCGACGTCGACCTCCTCCTCGGTGGCGGCTAGGTTGATAGCTTCAATCATATGTGCTACCTGGTTCCCGAGCTTGCCCTGGTCGTGGCTGCGGGCCTCGCTCTCGATGACGCAGCGGTCGGGCACGACGTTGACTGCCTCGCCGCCCTTGATGATGCCGACGTTGGCGGTCGTCTCGTCATCGAGGCGGCCGAGCTTCATGGCCGCGACCGCCTTGGCCGCCGCCGCCACGGCGCTGCGCCCCTGCTCGGGAACGACGCCGGCGTGAGCGGACCTGCCTAAAAATGTAGCCTGCACGGTCTTCTGGGAGGGAGAGCGCACGATGACGCCACCGACAGGGCCGGTGCAATCGAGGCAGAAACCGCACTTCGACACGACTTTTTCCATCGCGCTGGCCTTGGCGCCCCGGAGCCCCCCCTCTTCGCCCACAGTCAGCAGCAACTCGATGCCGGCGTGGGGAACCTTGTCGTGGACGATGCGCTCCATGGCGTAAACGATCGCGGCCAGGGCCGCCTTGTCGTCGGCGCCCAGCACGGCGCGGCTGCCGCTGCGGATGACGCCTTCATCGAGAATGGGATCGGGCAGGGCTTCGTCCTCGGAGGGGACGGTGTCGGTGTGGGCTGAAAGCAGGATGGGCACGCCCGGCAATCCGCCCTCCAGGCGGCAGTAAAGATTGCCGGCGCTCGACCTGCTGTCGGGGTAGAGGGGTTCTTCCTCCTCGACCTCGAGGCCAAGGCCGCGCAGGCGCGTCAACAGGAAATCGACCACGGCGCGTTCATGGGCGCTGGGGCTGGGGATACGGGCAAGCTCCAGGAACAGAGTCACCAGAGGGTCGGCTGAAGCCAGGCTATCTTGCCTCATCGATCAGCTCTTTTGAGGCCGCCCCTGATCCTTCTGGCTGCTCGTCTTTTTGGCCGGCATTCTGGCCCGTGGTCTGACCCGCATTCTGGCCCGCATGCTGACCTGCGGTCTGATCGGCGTCATCGCCGCGTTGCTCACGCGCCTGCGCCATCTCCGTAGCCGCTCCGACAAAATCGCGGAACAGCGGGTGCGGACGGGTCGGCCGCGACTTGAACTCGGGATGGAACTGGGTGGCGACGAACCAGGGATGATCGGGAAGCTCGATGATCTCCACCAGCCGCTTGTCAGGAGAAGTACCGCTGATCTTCATGCCGGCCTCGACCAGTTTGGGCCGCAGCGCGTTGTTGACCTCGTAACGGTGGCGATGGCGCTCATGGATGGTGCGCTCGCCGTAAGATTTGACGGCCCTGCCGGTGCGTGACAGCTTGCAGGGGTAGGACCCGAGCCGCATGGTGCCGCCCATGGCCTCGACATCCTTCTGCTCGGGCAGCAGGTCGATCACCGGGAAAGGCGTACTCTGGTCGAACTCGGAACTGTTGGCGCCGGGCATGCCGGCGACATTGCGGGCATACTCGACCACGGCGCACTGCATCCCCAGGCAGATTCCCAGGAAGGGTATATTGTTCTCGCGGGCGTAGGTCACGGCCTGCACCTTGCCCTCGATGGCCCTCGGCCCGAAGCCTCCGGGTATTAGAACGCCGTCTACATCGCGAAGCTGCGATTCGACCAGCATGGGCGAAACATCCTCGGAATCGACCCAGACGACCTCCAGCTCGCGATTGTGGAAGACCGCCGCGTTCTTGAGCGCCTGGATGACGCTCATGTATGCGTCCCACAACTGTACATACTTGCCTACCAGCGCGATTCTCACCTTCTTCTTGCAGGAATTGATGTGGTCGACAAGCAGCTGCCAGTCGGCGAGGTCCGGTTCGCCGGCCTCGATGCCGAGCTTCCTGATCACCAGGTCGTCCAGACCCTCATCGTGAAGGATCAGCGGCACCATGTAGATGTCGGGAGCGTCGATGGCGGTGACGACGGCCTCGACCTCGATGTCGCAAAGCAGCGCGATCTTCTCACGCAGGCCCTTGTTCATATGGCGCGGCGAGCGGCAGACGATCACGTCGGGCGTGATACCGATGCCACGCAGTTCCTTGACCGAATGCTGGGTCGGCTTGGTCTTCTGCTCTCCGGCGGCTTCGAGGTACGGCACCAGGGAGACATGGATGTACAGCGCGTTCTCGCGGCCGACATCATTGCGGAACTGGCGGATGGCTTCCAGGAACGGCAGGGACTCGATGTCACCGACGGTGCCACCGATCTCGGTGATGACCACGTCGACGCCGCCGCCCATCTCGGCCACACGGTGGATGCGCTGCTTGATCTCGTTGGTGATATGCGGAATAAGCTGGACGGTCTTTCCCAGGTAATCGCCGCGGCGCTCCTTGTTGATGACGCTGAAATAGACGGTTCCGGAGGTGACGTTGCAGTCGCTGGTGAGGTTCTCGTCCACGTAGCGCTCGTAATGGCCGAGGTCGAGATCGGTCTCGGCGCCGTCCTCGGTGACAAACACCTCTCCGTGCTCGTAGGGGCTCATGGTGCCGGGGTCGACATTGATGTACGGGTCGAGCTTCTGCATCTGCACCTTGAGGCCGCGGCTCCGAAGCAGCCGGCCCAGAGATGCGGCCGTGATGCCCTTCCCCAGCGACGATACCACCCCACCGGTCACGAATATGTGTTTAGCCATGCTGATGCCGCCTTTCCCTGCGGATTAAATGATTGTGAAGCCAGGAATTGGATCTCAGGGGACTTGTCCCCGGGAACGAAAAAACCGGAGGCGCTGCTCCGGCGGGATGAAAAGCGGTTAAATTGTAGGATCTTGCTACCAATCGGCTGCCCTGTTGCCATGGTGTTTGTCAATTCCAAGGAAAGAGTATATCACCTGCCGTAGCCGTGGGAAAGAGCAAAAATGCCGGGCTGGAGGCCCTGGCACCAGGCTCAGTCTTTCTCTTCCTCCTCGTAAGTGATGGCGTCCTCGGGGCAGTTCTCGACCGCCGCCTCGATGCAGCCCTCCAGGCCGGTGAAGTCGGTTATGATCACGTGCGACTTGCTGTCTTCGTCCATGATCTGGAAGACCTCGGGGCAGATAGCCTCGCAATTGCCGCAGGCCTCGCATTTTTCCTGGTCTACTTTTGGGACTTTCATGGCGCCCTCCCGTCTGTGAGTTCGGACATGCCGGCCGGATGCTCGCGCCGGTTGTTCCAGCAGGATTTCGAGCCGTATGTTCATGCCGGTTGTTCCAGGGCTAACTTATCCCGCACGGGCGGTATTCTAACATACGGCGGGAATTCCAAGCGGAGGCCGACGACCCAGTATATGCGGCGGGCCGGGGTGACCCTTGAGAGGCCAGCGGCAGCGGTATAGTATGAAAGCTCGTTTTCTCCAGGGCGATTTTTCGGGGACTGGCGTTATCAGGAATCAATCCATATCTGGAATGAGGATCCTTTCATTTGCCGCAGTGGCGTGCGTGGCCGTCCTGGCCGCGGCCGCTCCGGCATGGGCGGTGACCGCCGACGAACCCCTCGCCGGCGTCTCCAATATCACCCCCGGGCAGCTGGAAGCCGAGCTCGATTCGGTCAACCCCGGCCATGTGCATTCCAATATCGCCCAGCTCTACGTGGAATGGGGCTACCGCTTCGGCATCCGTTCGGACCTGGCCTTCGCCCAGATGCTGCTGGAGACCAATTATCTCAGGTACGGCGGCGACGTCTCCTGGAGGCAGAACAACTTCGCCGGCATCGGCGCCACCGGCGGCGGCGTCCCCGGCATCACCTACGGCTCGCCGGAGCTCGGCGTCATCGGCCATTACGCCCACCTGGCCTGGTATATGTTTCCCGATCAACAGAACCCCTATTGCAGCACGGCCTACGATCCCAGGCATTTCGGCCCCGGACACCGCAACACCGCCCAGACCTTGCGCCAGCTCGGTGGTCAATGGGCCGTGCCGGGTACGACTTACGGCGCCGACATCGCCCGCATCGCCAACCGCATCCATAGCCGTCCGATCGGCGGCAACACCCTGGGGAGCTTCAACGAGGTGGTCGGATCGCCGGCGGCGGGCCTGGCCAGCGAATATTACTTCACCTGGTATGACTCGCTAACATCCAGCGGAATGGCCGGCAACTGGATCCTGGTCGGCAACCAGGGCAGCGGCGACGCCCGCGTCGAGATCTGGATCGGCGGTGTCAGGATGCACGATCCCGGCGCTCCTTCCAACGATTTCTTTATCATCCCCGAGGGCGGACGGGTCACGCCAATCTTCTCCAGCCTCAAAGCGGGGCCGGTAAGGGTCGTCTGCACCAGCGGCCAGCCGATCATCGCCAGCCAGCGCGTGCTCTACCGTGACTCGTTCAACGAGATCATGGGAACTCCCGCCGGCGGGCTCTCCGACAGCTACGAGTTCACCTGGTACGACCTGCGGCCCGAGAACGGCATGGCCGGCAACTGGATACTGGTTTCCAATCAGGGCGCCGCCTCCGCCGACGTCGAGATCTGGATCGGTGGGATCAAGCGGGCGGAATATTCAGCCGCGCGGGGCAACGCGCTCGCGCCGGGCGCCATCGTCACCCCGGACTTCCCCTTCATCATCGGCGGTCCGGTGGTGGTCAAATCGACCAATCACCAGCCTTTGATCGTCAGTCAACGCGTGCTATACAAGGACAGCTTCAACGAGGTCATGGGCGTTCCCACCACTTCGCTGGGAAGCGAGTACCTCTTCACCTGGTACGACCTCGACCGCAGTGGCGGCGTCATGCACGGCGACTGGATCCTGGCGGCCAACCACGGCGGCGTGCCGGCCGACGTGGACATGTTCATCGGCGGAGTCCTTAAGGCGCGCTACAGCGCCGCGACCGGCAATCCCATTCCGCCCGGCGGCATGGTCACCCCTATCTTCGACCACGTCACCGATGGCCCGGTCAGGGTGGTCTCGACCAACGGGCAACCGTTGATGGTGTCACAGCGGGTTCTATTCCGGAACACCTTCGAGGAAGTGCAGGGCACCAAGCCATCACAACTGGGAACCGACCAGCTGTTCACCTGGTACGACTCTACGCTCAGCAATTACATGTGGGGGAACTGGATACTGGTGGCCAACCAGGGGAGCGGCGAGGCGAGGGTGGAGATCTATATCGGCGGGGTCAGGATGCATGACCCCGGCGCGCCCGCCAACGATTTCTTCACGATACCTGAGGGCGGCCGCATCACGCCGCAGTTCCACAACCTCATGGACGGGCCCGCGCGGGTGGTGTGCACTTCCGGACAGCAGCTGATGGTGAGTCAGAGGGTGCTGTTCAAGGAGGGGTTGATAAGGTGAAAGGTCCGAATCCTATTTGCTGTTTTCGACAGCGTTTATTCGTTTTGCTAAAAAATAAGCATCAAGCATGGCAACAACCAATACCGGAACAGCAATAACGATGGCTATCCTGCCTTGGACTGCAAAGGTTGAGCCAGAAAAGAAGTTCAGGAGCAGAAAGATAAATCCCCGCGGAAAATACCCACAATAGATTTGACCCATCCCAGAAATCGGGAAATTAAATATGACGGCTACACAAGGCTTCTTTTGCATTGCCATGCACATTTATAGGCATAAAGAGTCGAATCCCCTCCAATGTTTACGATACTGCTGGGAAAAATTTGATTAACCAAGCTATTCTTGAGGGGTAAATATGTGGTGGTCCTAACCGGTAGCTATTCCAACCTTTTAATCTTAAATCAGCTTCTTTGCGTTGAACGCTGCAAATAGTTCCATGCGAAATAATAGGCTCCACCACGACTTTCTTGATAGTAGTATATTTATTTACGTCATATCCTATATTCATCTCCATTCCTCCAACGTTATTGCTGATTGCTTTCACGTTATCTCTCCCATCTGCATAGCCTTCTGCATTAATTTCAACTTGAAACTTATCAACCTTGGGGTTCTTTGTTCTTACTGCAATCCTGAGATTATCTTTCGTTGAGCAAGCGTTCGTTACTTCTACCTCACCATCGGTGACACAGTTAATAGTGCCTCCAGAGAAATCATTTCCCAGAACTACTGATGGATCAGCGTTATAAAAAAGAAAAGATATATTTTTTAAAGATCCACCATCATCAGGACCACAAATATGCAATTTAAATTTTACTCCACCTTTCTCATATATACCGCCCCAATCTCCACCACAAAGAGTCATATCTTCTGCACCTAATTTTCCTGTCTGAACCCAACCAGATTTTTGTAATATGTTTTTGTAGTATTTTTGTACACCGCCTTGATAAGTTTCATACGATACTGCCGTTTCATTACCGCGTTTATCGACTGCAACTAATGTGGCGCCTGGATAGATAAAAGAGTTTCCGTTCATTATCTTCTGGTTCTGCCATAAATATAGACCAACCCCAATACCGGTTAAAATAATAATCAACATCAGCGCTATAAGTAATGGTTTGAGTAATTGAATCGCCCCGGGTTTCCTGGAGGCTCCATCTTTTGAGAGGATGGAGTCATGAACACACGAAAGCGGTATCCCAAAGAGTTGAAGGAACGAGCAGTACGGATGGTGCTCGATCACGCGGAGGAGTA
>JAMCPM010000018.1 GCA_023382335.1 Actinomycetota bacterium | reverse complement strand
AGTGACGGCGCTGCTGGAAGAGCTGCTGCGGCTGGGCGTGAAGGTCGCTGTCATCACCGGCACCAACTTCAACAACATCGACCGGCAGTTCAGCTCACTTATCAAGGGAACCCACAAGCAGAATCTATTTGTCTGCGCCAACCGCGGCTCGGAGGTCTACGGATTCAATCGCAGCTCACAACCGCGGCTGCGCTACCGGCGCCGGGCCAAGGCCGCCGAGAACCGCCTGCTCGACAGCGTCGCCGAAGCGGTAAAGGCCGATATCGAAGCGAGCTCCAGCGTAGGCATCGAAATCGTTTACGACCGTCTCAACCGCCGCAAGATCGATCTCATCCCCGAATGGCAGAACCCTCCCAAATCACGGATAGGCGAGCTTATCAAAAAGACCGACCGGCGGCTGCGGGATGGGGGCTTTAAAGAAGGGATCCGCGGCGCTTACGAGCTGGCGATCAGATACTCCCGTGAACTGGGGTTGGGCGATGCCCGGTTGACCAGCGACGTCAAGCACATCGAGGTCGGGCTCACCGACAAGTCGGATTCGGTTAAATGGATACTGTCCGGGATAGCCACCGAATGGAACATCCGTGAGGAGAACATCCTGGTGCTGGGCGACGAGTTCGGTCCCATCGCCGGTTTCGAGGGCAGCGACTTCCATATGGTGCTGCCCGGGCACGATGCCATCACCTATCTGTCCGTGGGCAAGGAGCCCAACGGCGTCCCCGGCGCGGTCATCAGGTTCGGCGGCGGTCCGCGGTGCTTCCGGGAACTGATCGGGCGGCAGGTCGACCTCCACCGGCGGCTGGCGCTCACCACTGACGAATCCTTCCTCCTGATTGAAGATGGTTTCAATCCCTTCCGGGAACGCGAAATCGAATCGCTGGCATCGGTGAGCAATGGCTACCTGGGCACCAGGGCTTCCCTCGAGGAGCAGGGGCCGGCTTCAGGGGCCGCCACGCTCATCGCCGGCATCTACGACATCGGCGAATACGACGGGCTCGAAGAACTGGCCACGGCGCCGGACTGGCTTTTCACGCGCATATTCGTCTTTGGCAAACAGCTGAAACTTGATACGGAAACCATGGTGGAGCACAAGCGGATCCTCGACCTGAGAAGGGGAGTATACCGGCGCCGCTGGCGCCACCGTGACCACCAGGGCCGCATGACCTCGGTCGAGTTCACGCGTTTCGTGTCAATGGACGATCCCCACGCCTTGGTGCTGACGGTCTCGATCACACCGGAAAACTACAGCGGCGCCGTCAGGGTAGAGACCGGCATCAGGGTCTGCGATAACTGCCGCACGCCGCTGGAGCCCGTGGGCGGCATCAAGCCGGCGCGTGGGCGGAAGGCAAAAGGCGAGCGGGGAGAAGACTCTCTCAAAGACAAGCCGCGCCCAAACAGCCTCAACCTGCTGACCGGCACCAGCCGTAGCGGCCTCATCGTTTCCATGGCCCAGGCAACCCGCGTGCACGAGGACTACCCCGGCGTCATCAAAAAAGAACGATATATCGACAGCGGCGAAACCGATGCCGGTGTCTACGAGGAGATCGCCTGGCACGCGGAGATGGATCGGGCACTTACCCTGCAGAAGTACGTTTCCGTATTCACATCAAGAGAAACCGATGAGCCCGCAGCAGCTGCGTCGGCACATGCCGCCGAGATCGCCGGACGCGGCGCGACCAGGCTGCTGCTCGAGCACACCAGCAGATGGGAAGAACGCTGGGAGCTCTCGGGAATCGATCTCGAAGGCGATCCTGAAGCGCGGCACTTGCTTAATTTTTCCATCTATCACCTGATCGGCGCCGGCAATCCCGGCGACGACCGTGTCTCGGTCAGCGCCCGGGCGCTGACCGGCACCATCTACCGGGGGCACATTTTCTGGGACGCCGAGATATTCACCATCCCGTTTTTCATATTTACTTTTCCGCCCGCGGCCCGGGCGGCGCTGATGTACCGTTACCACACTCTGCCGGCGGCGAAAAATAACGCTACCAAGGCCGGTTTCCGAGGCGCCATGTTCGCCTGGGAATCGGCCCAGTCCGGTGAGGAGATGACGCCGCGGGCGATGCTCTCCCCGAGCGGCGAGGTCATTCCCGTCACCTCCGGGGACCTAGAAGATCACATCATCTCGGACATCGCCTATGGCGTCTGGCGCTACTGGAGCGCCACCGGCGACGATGCATTCCTGATCGAGGCCGGCGCCGAGCTGATACTGGAGACCGCGCGCTTCTGGGTCAGCCGCTCCGAGCACGAGCGCGGCGCCTATCATATCCTGAACGTCGAGGGCCCGGATGAATACCATGACGAGGGAGTCGATGACAACTACTACACCAATGCCATGGCGGTCTGGAATATCGAACATGCGCTCGAGGCGGCCCTCTTCATGCAGGAGTCGTATCCGGCAGAGTGGGCGGAACTCAGCGGCCGCATCGGCCTGAAGAACCCGGAGCTGAAACAGTGGTCAAAAGTCGCCGACCAGATGTACCTGAATATGACCGGCGGCAAACTGATAGAGGAATTCTCCGGCTATTTCAATCTGGAGGATATCGACGTACGGGATTTTCGGCCCCGGACCGCGCCGATGGCCGTCATCCTCGGCCGCGACCGCGCCAATGCTTCGCAGATCGTGAAACAGGCGGACGTGGTCATGGCCCTGTATCTGCTTGAAAAAAAGCTGAGCCCCGAAATCATCCGTGCCAACTTTGAGTATTACGACCGCCGCACCGCCCATGGCAGTTCGCTGAGCCCGGCCATATACGGCCTGGTGGCGGCGCGGCTGGGCATGCTCGACGAGGCGCTCGCCTATTTCCGGCAGGCGGCGACGATCGATCTGGCCAATAACATGGGCAACGCCGCCGGCGGCGTGCATATCGCCGCCATGGGCGGGCTCTGGCAGGAGATGATCATGGGTTTTGCCGGCGTCAGGACCGACGGCGCCCGCCTCTTCGTGAATCCGATCCTTCCGGATGGATGGAAGCGCCTGCGCTTCAGGCTGGCCTGGCGGGGGCTGACCCTGGCATATGACATCCGCAGCGGCCGGCAGATCCGATTGACTCTGGAGGGAACGGGGAAGGTTCAAACTGGGATATATGGTTCCCGCCCGCAGGAACTGACGGCGCCGGGAACATACGTTTCGAGTTGGGCGGATGGCGCCTGGCGCGATTTTATCTTGAAGGAAAGGAAGGTAAAAGTTGTACGAAAAGCAGGGCATAGTAGTTCCTCTTGACGGATCGGTGACGGCGGCGCGGGCGCTGGGTGCGGCGCAGGCGCTTGCGGCGATGCTGGAGGAGGCGCTGCATATCGTTTACGTTACCGAGTCGCCGGTGCCGCTGCCGGAGCTCATGGAAGCACTAAAGATAGATGAGCTTAAGGTAAACGATTTCGTGCTTCACCAGATACCGGGAGAAGTTGTCGAGACCCTCGTGGAGTTCACCGCCAGGGAAAACGCCAGGTTGATAGTGATGTCGAGCCATGGTACTACCTATGACGCAGGCGCGCTGATGGGTCATATCGCCTTGGGGATAATCCAGAATTCTGAATGCCCGGTAATGGTGGTAAGGCCCGACATGCCTCATGTGCCCGATCCTTACTGGAGGCCGCAGAAGATGTTGATCCCGCTTAACGGTTCGCCGTCGGCGGCGGCTGTAATGGATGAGGCGCTCGAGCTGGCCGAGATTCTTCAGTGCGATGTCGAGATCATCCACGTTGCCGTCCTCGGCGAGAAGCGTCCCCAGGAGGTCGGCTCTTACGCAACGCCGCGGTACATCGATTATGCGCATCACGAGTGGTCGGCGTGGGCGGACGAGTTCATGGCCCGTTTTGCCAGGCAGCCGCCTACTGTGAATATCCGGCTGCTGCACCGGCAGGGCGTACCCGCGGACGAGATGCTGAGGCTGGCGGTCGAGAGCGGAGACGACCTGGTATTGCTCGGCTGGCAGGGCCGGCTCGAAAAAGACCGCGCCATGACGATCAAGCAACTCCTGAAGAAAACCGAATCCCCGATTATTCTCATACGGACGTGATGGTATAATTCCTTTCAGGAAGGGAGTTAGCCATCAACGTCATCGCCAGGATATATTTTACCCTCGCACAGGCCGACCAGACCCAGGAAGAATTCAATCCGGCAGGACTGATCTTCTTCCTGCCGTTCGTTGCTTTTTTTACAGCCGTGGCCATCATGTATCTTTCCCAGGCCAAGCGCCCGGTAAAGCTGCTTAGCATCGTCGTCTTCGTGATCTGCGCCTTCGCCGGCGCCGCCGCGGCGATGTACCTGTTCGCGGCTATCTTCGCTCCCGACGGCAACATGACCAACAAGTTCGCCGTCCTCGGTTACTTTGCCATCGCTTTTCTCGCCAGCCTCGCAACGGGCATCGGCGGCGTCGTCCTGCTGGGCCGGTTTCGCCCCAGGTATGCCGCCCGGGAAGCCTGATCATACCGCCCGGTAAGTCTGATCATACCTCCATGGGTATTGACTAACTACGAATAGCTGGTATCTTTACAGTAGGCTCCCGGAGCAACTTTTATGCCTGCGATCATAGAAAACAAGAATGTTTTTTCCTTCCTGCGCAAGCATCCGGTCATCTCAATCTTCGCGTTGCTATCGGTCTTTGTCTTCCTGCTGGTCCTTATCGCTGTTTACTCGAGTCCGCCGCAGACGATCAGGGTAGATACCCGCAGGAAGCCGCAGGGTTTTGCGCCGGAACCGGCGTTCGCCCCGGCGGCCATAGCGCCGGCCGCGATGGCTACGATCCTTCCCGGCATGAGCAAAAGGGCGGAGCGTATCATGGGCGCGGTCTTCGTGGTTATCGGCGTTGCTCTGTCGGTGCTGGTGCTGCAGGTAGTCAGGTAGTCCATTCTAGACGCGCGCCTTCTCCAGCCATTCCGGATGCCAGTAAGTTCCGTCGTAATCGTGGCTGGTCTTGTAGCCTTCCAGTCCTCCGTCCCGGGAGAACGGCGCCATCCTCACCTTGAGGCTTCCGGCTTCGAGGTCGCTCATCGGCTTGAAGGTCGAGGCGGCTTTGACCGCCTGGTCCAGATCCTTGATCGAGGTCATGCCGGTGATGACCACATCGACGGGAAGGTTCATGACATAGTGCAGCGCTTCAACCGCGCTGACCGCCCTGGTCTCCAAGATCTCGCCGCCGGCCAGCGGCTTCATCGCCAGCACGCCGATGCCCCGCTGTAGCAGGACCGGCAGCACCCGTTCCTGAAAACTCTGGAAGCCGGCATCAAGGACGTTGACCGGCATCTGCACCGCGTCCCAGGCAAACCCCTGGTCGAGCATCTTCAGATGGATGCCGGGGTCCTTGTGGCCGGTGAAACCGATGTAGCGTATCTTGCCTTGATCGCGCGCCTCCACCAGCGCTTCGATGGCGCCGCCGGGCGCAAAGGCGCGGTCGGGATCGTCCCAGCGGATAATCTCATGAAGCTGCATCAGGTCAACGTGGTCGACCTGCAGGCGCTGAAGGCTCTGGTCGATCTGCCGGGCCGCTACCTCGCGGGTGCGGCCGTCGATCTTGGTCATGAGGAAGACCTTCTCGCGGTAACCGTCGCGCAGGGCGTCGCCCATCCACTTCTCACTGCGGCCGCCGCTGTAATCCCAGCAATTGTCCATGAAAGTGACGCCACGGTCGACGGCTTCGCGCACGAGCCTGACCGCGTACCGGCGCGAGCCGAAGTGGGTGATGTGGGCGCCGCCGACGGCGAGGATCGATACCTCCTCGCCGGTGCTGCCAAGCTTTCTTCTGGGAACCTCCATGCCTGATTCGTTCCCGGCGGAGGGGAAATCAAACTTCCGGTTGAGGGGGATCAGACTTTGCCGGAAACGAGCGCGGCCAGCCAGCTCTTTTTGATCTGCATGGCGCCGGTCGGACACATCTCGTTGCAGCAATAGCATTCGATGCACCTGTCCCGGTCGATCTCGGGAAAGGGCGTCATGGAGATGGCGTCGACAGGACAGCTCTTCTGGCAGATCGCGCAGCGGTCGCAGTCTTCATTTATGCAGTCGGGCTGCACCTTGAGCAGGCGGTCGGCGACTCTCATCACAAATGGCGGGATGTTGACCATGCGGCCGCTGGGTTTCCTGAAATCGACAGCGACGTCTTCGATCCGCTCACCGGCAATGGCGATGTTTTTGAGTTCGCCGGCGCCGAATCCGCGCGCAGAAGCTTCCCGGGTAGTAACGATCTCAAGGGGATCAAAACCGATTATCTTCGAGGCCACGGCGTCGAGCGCGACCGGATCCTTGGCGGCAAGGATCAGCCCCGCGAGTTTCGGCATACCATGCCGCGGGCCTTCCCCTTCCATTCCTATCACGGCGTCCATGATCGCCAGCTGCGGCTTGAAGACGGAATAGATGTCGACGATCGAGCCGCTGAAGCGCTCCAGGGTCGACAGCTTGTGAGCCTCTTTCCTGGTCCTGGTGGCGACGGCGCCGAACATGTTCTTGACCGCGCCTGTGTACCAGGTGTTCGAATGTGTCTTCAGTTTCGGCAGGGTGATGATGACGTCGGCCTCGAGCGCCAGGCGGGCCGCGTAGATCCTGTCGAGGTAGACGCCGCCGGGGACCTCGGTCTCGATGAAACTGTCCTCCATCGCTTCGAACTGGAACGACTCGACCCCGAGATCGTCGGCGACCTGTTTGAGGCCACACTGGCTGAGCGCGGGGCATTTGGCGCCGGCCGCCCTGGTGAAATATCCGGGCGAGTCACCCACGACCGGCACGCCGCCGGCTTCCTTCACAGCTTCGATCACAGCCCGGACGACCGCGGGATGCGTCGTGACCGCCTCGCCGGGATCGGCGGGCGCCAGCAGGTTGGCCTTCAGCAGCACCTTGTCTCCGGGACCGATGATGTCGTCGATGCCGCCGATGGCTTCGACGGCCGCGGATACAGCGCGGCGCACCAGCTCCTCCTCGTACCCGGGGCACCTGAACACCGCTACTGTCGATGGACGCGTTTCTGGCAAAACTGCTCCTTCGAGCTCGTGCTTTGCGCTTCCCCAGGACCGTTCTTATTCCCTGCGGGCGCTTGTCAATATTGTAGGATATTATGGTCTCATGTCAGATTTTACGGAAAAAGAACCGGCGGCCGGCGGATCTGAGCCGGAGCATGACCCGGGCGCTGAGCCCGGAGCAAGATCCGCCCGCGAAGTCTTCGGCGAACGGGCCGACCGTTACGCCGAGGTCGACGTCTTCTCGGAAGAGAAATTCTACCGTCCGCTATTTGACGCGGCCGCGCCCCGCAGCGGTGAGAAGGTCCTCGACCTGGCCGCGGGAACGGGCCTGCTTTCGCTGATGCTCGCCCGGGCGGGAGCGGATATGGCTGCGGCCGACGCCACCCCGGAGATGCTGGCCATGGCCCGCGAGCGTTTCGCCGCCGCCGGCAAGGACGACATCAGCGTCGTCGAGACGGCGGTGCCGGCGCTTTCCTTTGAGGACGATTCCTTCGACCTGGTCGTCTGCAGGCTGGCGTTTCATCATTTCCCCGATCCCGCAGCCGCGCTCGCCGACATCCGCCGCGTGCTCAAGCCCGGGGGCCGGTTCGTCATGGAGGACGTCTTCGGCTCGGGAGATCCCGCGGTTCGCAAGAAGCGGGAGCGCCTGGAGAAACTTTTCGATCCCTCGCACGTTCTGGCTTACTCGCCCGCGGAGTTGCGGAAGCTGCTGGCTGATGCCGGTTTTCGAGTGACCGGCGAGACCGAGCCTTACACGCAAGGCGTGGTCGTCGATTTCATTTTGAAACTGAACCGGGTAGAGGATCCCCGGGACCGCGATGAGATCGTAAAGCTCCTGAAGGAGAATCTTGATGTCGATCTGGGCGGATTCCATTCCTCGCAGATCGAGGGCGAGCTTTCGCTCAACTGGCGGACGATAATCATCGCCGCCGTCAAGACGTGAGGGCGCGCCGCGGCGACATGGTTTGAGAGAGAGCGCAGCCTTGATATATAAGTACATTCGCCGTGAAAGGAAGCATGATGCCGGACAACAACGAAATGCCCCGCTGGCTGGAATGGGCCCGTGAGATCCAGGGCCTCTGCCAGACAGGCCTGGCCTTTGCCTCCACCGATTACGAGACCCAGCGTTACACGCGCCTGACCGAGATCGCCGCCGAGATCGTCGCCAGCCACACCGGCGAGGAGCGCGGCGAGCTGGTGAAAGGATTTTCCGCCCAGCCGGGTTACGCCACCGCCAAGATCGACGTGCGCGGCGCCGTCGTCCGCGACGGCAGGATACTTCTGGTGCAGGAGCGCCGCGACCAGCACTGGTGCATGCCGGGCGGATGGGCGGACGTGGGGGACATTCCCTCGGAGATGGTGGCCCGCGAGGTCTGGGAAGAGAGCGGCTTCGAGGTTGCCCCACGGAAGGTCATCGCCGTCTACGACGCCAACCGCGGCGGCCGGCCGCTGGAATTCTTCCACGCCTACAAGATAATCTTCCTCTGCGACATAATCTCCGGCGAGCCGCGCGTCAGCGACGAGACCATGGCCGTGGATTTTTTCAGCTTCGACGAGCTGCCGCCGCTCTCATGGCAGCGCACCAGCGAGAAGCATCTCGACGAGGTGCGCGCCCATCTCGAAGACGAGTGCCGTCCGGCGGCGTTCGACTGATTTAAAGAATCAAGTACAAAGTCGCCGTAGCAATTTTATCCCCGCGTACAGCGAATCAGGCATCAATCCCCCTTACGATTTGTCCAGGCTGTAATTTCCCATGGAGGTGATCAGGGATTACTTGACAGTCAGCCGCAAATTGTTAATCAGTAAGGAGGAGCCGTGAGTAAGAAATTAAAGTGGTTTTTAGTTCTGGCGTTCGTGTTCGCGTTCATGTCCCTGGGTGGCACCGCGATGGCCCAGGACGACAGCTCATCCGGCGGGGCGGCATCGGCTGGAGCCCCAGCGCCGGCCGCATCGGCCGCAGCCCCAGCCGCAGTAACAGCAGCCCCAGCCGCACCTGCGGTGACGACCGATCCCAACGGCTCTGCCACCGGCACCGCCGCGGACCTCACGTCAGCCACAACCGGCGATGACGTCACCCTGCAGAGCCTGGCAGACGAAGTCGGGCACACCAAGATCTCCGTCAATTATGTCTGGCTGATGGTCGGCTTCGCGCTGGTCTTTTTCATGCAGGCGGGTTTTGCGCTGTTGGAGACCGGCTTTACCCGGGCCAAGAACGCGGTTCACACGATGTCGATGAATCTGGTGGTCTTCTTCATCGGCGTCATCGGATTCTTTTTCGTGGGCTTTCCGCTGATGTTCGGCGGCCTGGGACATCTGCCTACTCTCGGCGGCATCGGCAACCTCGACGGCATGGTGGAAGTCGCCAAGGGCTGGGGCGTGATCGGCACCCACGGCCTGTTCGGCAACGGCCTCTACGATGTGGGCATCCTGGCGTTCTTCCTCTTCGAGCTGGTATTCATGGACGCCGCCGCCACCATTCCCACCGGCGCCATGGCCGAGCGCTGGAAGTTCTCGTCATTCGTCATCTTCGGTTTCTTCATGTCCATGTTCCTCTATCCGCTGTTCGGCAACTGGGTCTGGGGCGGCGGCTGGCTGTCGCAGCTCGGCAACAACCTCGGCTGGGGCAACGGCTACCTCGATTTCGCCGGCTCCTCGGTAGTGCACGCCATGGGCGGGCTTACCGCCCTGGCGGGAGCGATCGTCCTGGGCCCACGGATCGGCAAGTTCAACAAGGACGGCAGCCCCAACGCCATTCCCGGCCATCACCTGCCGATGGCCGTGCTCGGCACGATGATCCTGGCCTTCGGCTGGATCGGCTTCAACGGCGCCAGCACCCTGGCCGGAGGCGACCTGCGCCTGGCGGTCATCATCGCCAACACCTTCCTGGCCTGCGCCGCCGGAGGCCTGGCCGCGATGTTTCTGATGTGGAAGCTCTTCGGCAAGCCCGACATCTCGATGACGGCAAACGGCGCCCTGGCAGGCCTGGTCGCGATCACGGCGCCGTGCGCCTTCGTCGCGCCCTGGGCGGCGCTGGTGATCGGCACCATAGCCGGCGTGCTGGTCGTGGGCGCGGTCTTCTTCGTCGAACGGGTGCTCAAGGTCGATGACCCGGTAGGCGCGGTCGCGGTACACGGCGCCAACGGCCTCTGGGGCGTCATCGCCCTGGGCATCTTCGCCGACGGCACCTACGGCGCCGGATTCAACGGCGTAAGCGAGAACGTCAAGGGCCTGATTTATGGTGGCGGCGGCCAGATGGCAGCCCAGCTGCTCGGCGCCGGCACGGTCATCATCCTCGCCTTCGGCGGCAGCTATGTCTTCTTTCGGGTGCTCGACGCGGTGATGGGCATCAGGGTCACCGCAGAGGAAGAGCTCCAGGGACTGGATCTGCCGCAGATGGGATCGCTGGCCTACCCGGACTTCTCCGGCTCTGCTCCGGACTGGGTGGCGCCGCACCCCGCCGGCCTGGGTTCCCCTCCGGGGAAGGCAGCGCCGTCGCCATCGCCGGCGATGACCGTCGCGATCGACGAAGGAGCCTAGGACCATGAAAAAGATAGAAGCAGTCATCAGGCACATCAAGCTCAACGAGGTAAAGAACGCTCTCGACGCCATCGGCATCCGTGGAATGACAGTCATGGATGTGAAGGGCGCGGGCAAGCAGAAGGGATACACGGAACAGTGGCGGGGCAGCAAGCTCGAGATCTTCCTCAACCCGAAGCTGCTGCTGAAGATAGTGGTGCCCGACGACAAGGCTCCCAAGGTAGTGGAGACGATCCGCGAGAACGCCAGGACCGGCGAGATCGGTGACGGCAAGATCTTCGTCTCGAGCATCGAGGACGCGGTGGCCATCCGCACCGGCGCCACCGGCGACGAGGCGCTGTGACGGAATCAAGGATTGATCCCTCCGAGGATTAATATTCCCTCCGAAGGGGGGCGCCGGCCGCAG
>JAMCPM010000017.1 GCA_023382335.1 Actinomycetota bacterium | reverse complement strand
TAAGGGCGTCGATCGGCTACGCCAGCTATCCCGAAGAGACATCCAACGCCGATGAACTCATGGACCTGGCCGACAAGCGGATGTATTCGATCAAGGAAGGCAGGGCGCGACGAAAACTGCGCGCCGGTAAGTAACGATCAGGGGATATGATGAAATCGGGTCCCCTTTTTTCAAATGAAAAGCACGGAGGGGACGGGTCTTGCGACCCGTCCCCTCCGATTTTAGCTTATGTATCCGCCTCTATTGCGCCGGCGGTGGCGGAACCGTTACGCTGCACTGCCAGGCTGGGCACTCGAAGGTGATGTCCTTCAAGTTGTCATGCTTGACCAGTTCAGGCTTTGCATAGGGTTCCCGCGCTTCTTTTTCAACCGTCATGCGGTTCCTCCTATTTATTGTTTTCTGTTGTTGCCTATGCCTGTTTAGGGATAGGTGTACGTGGTCCCGCACTCATCCTGGGCGGTACCGCTGTTTACCGTGTGCCAGCTGCCCACAACCGTGTAGCCGCCGACCACGAAGCCGGCGTACTTGATTGTCTTCATTGCCGAGGTTGCGGCGGCGATGTCGCCGTAGCTGGCGGGCGAACCGCTGCTCACCGTGACGCCGTTGGTGTTGCTGACGCTGGTCAGCGTAACGCTGCGGGCAACCGATGTGCCGGTGTTGCTGATGGTCCAGTCGACGGACAGGATACCCGCCACGTAGTCAGCATACGAGCCCCAGTGCGGAGCAGGTGAGCCGAGCGCGAGACTGGGCTTGCCGGCGTCGCACGGAGTAGTGAATGACTGCTCGGTGCTGACGGCGCCGTTGGCATAACCGTCATACGAGGTCGTCTGGAAGTAGTAGGTGGTGCCCGGAGTCAGGCCGGCAAGATGTACCGCGTTGCTGTTGGCCACGCTCTTGACGGCGTTGAGGACGGTGTTGTTGACCGTGTTGGTATAGACGCCCGGCGCCGTGCCGTACTCGACCTTCAGCGTGGCCGGCTCGCCGGCGGTGCGCTCGATGTCGGCGCTGGTCTTGGTCACGTTGGCGCTGCCCACGCTGACGACCGCCGGCGGTGCTATGTCGGTCTTGGCCGGCACCGCGTATGAGCCGACAGCCTGCAGAGGCAGGCCAGGGCCATAGGCGACCTGCGCCTCGCCCTGGGTGCCGTTCCAGCGGGAGATACCGGTGGCAATGGACCCACCAGGAATCAGGGTGTAGCCGAGCATCCTCAGGCCGATGGCTCCCGTCGAGCCCATCTGGGTCCGGCCGGCCAGGACGGTCGATTTGGTCGGATCGAGGTTCGCCAGGCCCGCCGTGCTAAACAGCGTGCCGATCGGTATCTGCAGGTTGACGCCGGCGGTCGACAGGGTGCTGATGGTGCCGGTCCTGACGTCCACGGACTGCTGGGCGTTGCCCACTGCGGTCATGTCCATCGAGCCGTTACCGGTGTTGCCGCCGCCGGACCAGATGGCCCAGTTGGCCTGGCACTCGACCAGGGCCAGGTCGGTCGCCGCCGAGTCGCATGAGCTCGGCGCGACTGTGCCCGGAGGAGTTCCCGGCGCCGGGAGGCCGCCGGCCGAAGTCTCCGGCGCCGCGATCGCGCCGGTGCCGCTGGCGGTCACAAGGTTGTTGCGCCAGCCGTTGCGCGAGTAATCGGCGATGTAGACCTTCGGTATCAGTGAGGTGTCGCTCGACAGGGCGCCGGGGACCTGGGCGATGATGCCAAAGCCGCCCGTGGAGGGCCCGGCGGTCTGGGAGCTGACGCAGTAGTCGACGATGTCGGTGGAGAAACCGGCAGCCTTGTGGTTGTCAACGATCTGCCTGATAGCGGTGATCGATGAATCGGCGAAACAGCTCTGGTCGGCGTTCCACTGGCAGCGGAACTCTGTCCCGGGAATGTAGTCGGACCATCCCATCAGGTTGTCGATGAGCACCGGCCGGTTGGCCATGTCGTCGCCTTCACCAAGGACGCCGGTGACGGCGGTGCCGGCGGTACCGACTCCCGCTCCGGCATTAGGCTGGATGTCACCGTTGGAGTCGAGCCTGTTCCACAGGGCTACCTTGCCCATACGGAACCCGGCTTCACCATTGAGGGCGGCACCATCGATGGCGCCCGTTGACTGCACACCACCATAATAACTATTGATGTAGCCGCGTACTGTCTCCCACTGGCTGGTGCTTAAGGCTTTTGCCTGCTGGCTGTTGTAGAAAACCACGACGAGCAGCGTGGTCAGCACGAGAGCCAGAATGATTGCTGTCCTTGACAGCAACTTGGAGCTAGCTTGCATATCCTTGTTCCCTCCTTCATCCTCTTGAAATAGCTTTAGACCCTTCAATGGGGTCTCCTGTTCCCCCTAAATTCAACGGTACGTGGTTCCCTTACACCCCAAGAAACCCGCATACCGGTTATTGATGGCTATCAGCGCTTGCAACCAGCCACCATGAATGAAACGTTGGTCAAACGTCCATCACCGCCCGAAAGCGGTTGACATGATCGGCCTTCCGGCAAGCTCAGAATTGCCGCACCATATAATGGGCGGCGAACTTACGCCGATCATCGTACATTTACAAGGAGTGCGAAGTTCTCCTTGTTGTTGCCGGGGGAAAATAAATGTAAGGAACAACACCAGGAATTGCCGGAATACCGGTGCCCTCCTTACCTCTTGCCTCGTTAGTTTACTACGGTAAATCTTTATTACATGATGCTATTTAATCACAATATTGGTGATGCTGACTTATTTCTTAGGATATATAAGCCCCCCGGGGTATCTCATAAACTGAACTTTTCGCCGTTTCAATCTTGAATTTCACCGCATCAGCACGGAAGTAGAACCCGGAGGTCAGGCCGGCTTCGCCACTAACTGACAGTGGCTATGATTCCATCGACAGCCCCGGCAAGTTCGGAGCCGTCCAGCCCCATGTGCAGACGGAAACAGCTGGTAGTCTGCACCAGGGACGCAAGCAGTGCGAAGTTCTCCTTGCTGGTCTGGGGATCCATGAAAAGGAACGCATAAAGGATCAACTCGGCAAGCGCCTCCGTCGGGCCTATGCGTTCGTACCGCGTCTCGCCGTCGGCCGATATCACCGGAAACACGATCAGGTGGGTATCGGAGGACTCGACCACGGCGTCGGGACCTACTTCATTGAGATTGACCCTGGCTTTTGGCTGCCAGCGGTCTTCGGTCATGTTTCTCGCCAGCGCCAGCCGGGGGAAGAGATCGACGGTTTCCGAGCAGACATCGACCTCCTCCGGGAAGAAGAGCATTTCGGCGCCCTTCTCCGACTTCCGGACAAACACGGTGTCATCGCCAAGCAGCTTGTAGCCGTTTCGCAGGAGATGTAATGACATGGTAGATTTGCCGCAGCCGCTCCGGCCGGGGAAAAGGATGCCCTTGCCGTTCCGCTGCAGGCCGGCGGCATGGATGGGGAAAACACCCCTGGTTTTAAGGAGTTGCGCCCACATGGGGAAGAAGATGACGTGGGCGATGGACCAGGAACAGGCGGCCATGTCGCTGTCTACGAAAGCAACCGCCAGTCCCGCATCGGGGTCGGCTACGATCGAACCGGCGCCCGGCACTTCCTGGTAGCGGATCCGGCCTTCGCGGCTGTAGCGAAGGACGTTCCAGTCGTAAAGCAGTTCGGAGTTGCCTTTCTGACCGCCGGTTTCCAGCTCGAAACCCGGCTCGCGCGTCAGAAGGTAAAATTCGATGTCGGCAGCCGAACCAGGCTGCCCGCGGAATGATCTGAGGAAGTCCTGAACGGCGAGCGCCAGCAGATGGTCATCGGCATAGACCTTGGTGATCACGCCATGGACCGAGTACGTGGCCGAGTTGGGCTTGGCCTCGTTTATGCGCTTGTCGATACCCTCGCCTAGCCTGCTGGCCATCCCCACCACCTTTCCCGAAACACCTGAGAGGAAGAACTTTATGGGCCGGTGCCGAAGGATCCTTCGGCACCGGCCCTCAGTGCCTGTTACTTAACGGCTGACAGTCAGCCGTTTGGTTACGGAGCCGGCGGTACGGTTATATCGATGCCGCCTTGATCCCAACCGCTGCTGCCGCTTCCGCCAGTGCCGCCGCCCGTCCCGGGCGTACTGCCGCCGGTACCGGGCGTACTGCCGCCGCCGGTCTGTCCGCCGCCAGTTCCAGGGATAGTGCTGCCCGGAGCCGGAGTGGCGCCCACGGTCGTTTCAACCGTGGGGAGAATCGTCGCTAACTGGCTTTTCTGGGAAGTCGGGTAAGCCGTCTGGAGCTCGGAGCAGACCTTTTTTGCGGTCTCCGCGTCTCCATAACGCTGGGTCATGTCGGCTGTGCACTGATCCCACTGATAATCGACCAGGACGCTGCCCTGACCGCCGGTGGATCCAACTCCGCCCACGGTGCCAGTAGAAACCGTCGACGCTCCCGCAGCCTGATCGTCAAGTTGTGAACCCGTAGTCCCTTGGTCGGAACTTCCGCCACACCCTCCCCAAAATGCCGCCAGAATCAAAATTAAGATAGAACCCGCCGCCGCTGCCAACATCAGCCTTCCCCGGTGCCCGTTACCTTTGGGGGTTACAGCTACCATTATCCTGTTTCTCCTTGCTTTTGTTTGCAGAAAGGTGTCTTGCAAACCTAAGTTTACTCCCTTTCCGCCTTTACTGCATCCGGCCGGCTTGGCCTTCCCGACCCGCTTTGAACGACGGGAGGAGGGCCCGAAGGCCCTCCTCCCGGTTATTGCTTTATTCGCTACCGCGGGCCTATGTGGCCGGCGGCGGCGGAACCGTTACGCTGCACTGCCATGCTGGGCACTCGAAGGTTATTTCCTTCAAGTTGTCATGCTTGGCCAGCTCAGGCTTCGCGTAAGGCTCCCGATGGTCGCTCTTCTTAACGGCCATATCGTTCTCCTTTCACGTCAGTCGTTGACATCAGATTGTTCACTTAGGGCATCGGGCCCGGCATGAAGGCTATCTGGCTGCCATTCTGAGCAGTAGCGTATACGGTGGTCCTGAACGAGCCGACGCCAGTCGGGACGTTGTACTTCAGTGTTACCGGAGCGCTGGCCGCCGAGGCGATGGTGCCCGCGGAGACCGGACCGACCAGGGTGACGCCGTTGGTAGCCGAAGCACCGACGATGTTGACCTTGGCGGCTGCGCCGGCGTTGCCGACGCTGTAGTCGACCGAGAGCTGTCCGGCGACGTAGTCAGCATAGCTGGCCCAGCGGACGCCCGTCTTGCTCAGGGTCAGGCCACTAGGCATGGTGCCGTAGTAGTCGGCCTTGTTGGCGATTGCGTACACGCCACAGGCGCTCTTGGCGAGGCCATCGACGGAACCCTTGAGCACTGGAGCTGCCGGGTTTGTGATGTCGATGACGAGTTCCATGTTGTCAGAAGCGTCCGGCGTGTTGCGTGACGTGACATACAGGATGTTCGAGTTGCCAGGGGCAATCTCGACACCGTGGACGTCGTTCGTCGTCGAGCCGGTCAGGCTACGGATGTTGATCTCGCCGAGCTGCGCGCCGGTGTTCATGTCGAATGTATCGACGTTACCGGAGCTTGAGGTCACATAGAGCTTGCCTGCGGCCTTGTCGCTCGCGCTCTGGTGATAGCTGGTGCCAGGCGTGCTGTAGGCGGCGAAGTCGCCGTCGACGGCCCTTGTGGTCCAGTTCACCTTGTCGACCAGTGGCTCGAACATCTGGGAAGCGAAGCCGCGCGTGCCGTCGGCGTTCCAGGAAACACCGCAGGTGCTGGATTCGTTGCTTCCGTTAGCGTTAGTGCTCATGAAGCCGGTGCTGGTTCCGGTCGCGATATTCTCAAACGACCAGCCGCCCTGCTGCTGTGCATTGGTGCGGCCCAGGTTGGGGGCGCCGATGCTCATCAGGGTGCCGTCAGCGGCGTTCATCGAAGCGGCGATGATCTCGTTGGAGCTCTCGTCGTTCAGATTGTACTCGAGTCCGCAATAGCCGACCGGGTTAGTGGCCGAGTCGCCGAGCGGGATCGAACGGATGACAGCCTTGGTCGAGGTGCTGATGTTATACATCTGATACGGAGCGCTAGCCAGGTAACCACCGGAGAGGGCGCCTACTGCATAGATGCTCGACCTGTCCTGGGATGGAACCACGCCGTGGACTTCCCAGTTCATTCCGAGGCCGGCAAGGCCGCTGGGCTGAACTGGAACCGGGATCTTGTCGACTACGCTCATGGTGCCGACGTCGATCACCTTGACGTCACTCTGTGTGCCGCCTGCTACATAAAGAAGTTGATTTGCGAGGCCGTCAGCTGTCGGTGGGGCCTGGTGATACACGAAATACTGGGCCGAACCGGCGCTGATGGCGCCGCTCGTGGCGATGGCCACGACAATCAGCAGGGCTAATGGCATAAGAACCATGAGGGTTCTCCACCTTTTAGAGCCCGCTTTGAAAATACTCTTCATCCCTTCACCCTCCTTCTGCATAGTTAGTGAAGTTTCGGTCTGGGTCTTTCTGATTAACGGTCATTTACTGCTTGATGCTTGCTTCTTGCTGCCTTGCTTCATATGTCCGCTGTATCAACTGAGGGCCAGATTGATCATCACCTCCGGTAGTTGCCCTCGTTACCGTATAAGTGTCTTGAAACCGGAAGTCGGCTTACCGGGTCGCCCGGGCGAGAGGACAATGTCTCAGGGTGTAAACAGAATGGCCTGGCTTGTTTGAAGGGACGCCACTTCCGAAGAAGCAGGCGCTTCGCACCCCTGCCAAAGCCGACATGCTTGAGCCGATTCTGGAGTCCTCAAACCCCTGTTTGAGCTTCCGGTTCTCCCTGGTTTATCGATAAAGACACCTGTTAATGCAACAAGTCTACTCTGATTTATGGATTTGACATGATGCATATGAGTCAAATTCCTAATTAAGTAGACTCATTCTGGTGGCTAAATAAACCCTATGGGGTATTTTATAAGGAGCGCTTATATGCGTTTGCGTGTATTGTAATCCGCTTGGTTGCTAAGGGAAAACCATGATTTTTTTGCCGGATTTCGGCGGCGAAAAAGGGGCGGCGTTTTTGACAGAACGCTCTATTTGTCATTAAATTCGGCGCCGGCTGAGAGTAAAATAAAAGCGGAGCCGGTTGCGGCTCCGCTCTATCAGATCTGATTTGAGGCTTGCGTACTACGGCGCGGTGACTGTCCCGCCCGGCACCGGCACGTTGATGCCGGTGTTGGTGTCGTCTGTTGACGTTGTTACCGCGCGTGGCTCATAGCCATTGGCGTACTGCACATCGTATGAGGCCTTTACCTCTTCGACGTATGTCTTGTAACGTTCGGCCAGCTTTTGATTGCTGGCGAATTTCATCAGGTCGGGCTTAACTTCGTCGTAGGTCTTGTTCGAAGCCGGAGTAATGATCTCCGCCTTGACTATGTACCATCTCTGATCGGCCAGGAACGGCGCTGACACCTGCTTGGCCTGAAGTGAGAATGCTACATCGCCGACGGCCTTGGGAAGCGACTCGCGCGTAACCAGGCCGAGATTGCCGCCGTTATCCTTGGTCTTGGTATCGATCGAGACCTGCTTGGCGACTGTCGTCATGTCTTCTCCGGCCGCCAGGCGGCTTGCGGCAGATTCAGCCGCCGCCTGGGTGGCGACGACTATCTGGCGCAGCTGCCTCTTCTCGGGGTAAACATAGTTGCCGATGTTGGCGTTGTACTGCGCCCTGATCTCGTCCTCATTGACGGGAACCTCGGCGCGCAGTGAATCCAGGATCTTCTGGTGCAGCAACCGGCGCAGCAGTTCCTGGCGAAGTTCGTCCTCGTTCAGACCCCGCTTGGCAAAATCTTCCTGCATCTTCTGGATGCTGCCGAGATATTTGTCTTCAACTACCTGCTGGATGAGTGCGTCGACCTCGTCAGCGGATACCGTGATGTTGCGTTTCTCAGCTTCCTGGCGCTCGGTCTCCTCGGCAACAAGCTGCTCGGTGACATCGCGCTGGAGGTTCTTGTAATCCTCACTTCCGGTGTCCGTAGGGACACTGGCGGGTTGCAGGCCTTTGGCTACAGTGATGCGTGCGGCGACATCATCCTTGCTGATGACCTTGCCATTGACCGTAGCCGCTGCGTCCGGTGGCAGGCTGGAGCATCCCGAAACCAGAATCACCGCTGCAAGAATCGCCACCACCAAGCCCGCTGCCCAAAACGATCTCCTCAACATTACAACCCCTCCACTAATTAATACTAATGTAATCGATTATAACGAAACGCCTGCTACGCACCAACTTGAAACGGTCCGTCGCCCGGCGACGCTGTGTTATACTTTTAAAATCAATGATATTGGTCCGGTATCGAGCTACCTGTTCGGCATCTGCTCTTAAATTCTTCACAAGGAGACCCGCAGTGTCCAGCCCGAAAATTCGCCTCCGCTCCCTGTCCCTTCGGTCAATGGCATCCATATTGTTAGTTTCCGCCATCGCCGCCTCCCTGATGATATTTACCGCTGCCGGCTGCGGCAGCAGCGCCGCTGAGGGTAATCCCTTCGATGTCGGCACCGGACCGATCACCACCAAGGCCAAAGGCCCCATTTCCAGGGAAGTGGTACAGAACCTGATCACCAGGAAGCTGGGCGACTCGGGCATACAGGGTCAGCCGGTAATACGCGACGTCACCCTCACTCCCGAAGCCGGCGGCACTTTCGTCTCGATGGAACTCAACCGTACAGCTTCCTGCCATCCGGGCGCGCTGGTGGGCACATCGGTGACCATGTCACAGCAGGTCATGAGCGCTGTTTTCCTCTATCCCGATGTCAGCCGGGTGCAGCTCACCCTTTACGGGCCGACGGAGGATGTCAAGGACAAGGACAAGCAGGCAGTGCGGATCCTGGTGACGCGGGATGCCGCCGCCAAGATCGACTGGTTCCAGTTCAATGAGAGCACGGTTGCAAGCCTGTCTTCCGAATTCTGGGTCGAACCATCGGTCATGGCCAATTTCCAGCAGTACGGCAGCGCCCCGATCACCGATCCCACAAAGCTGCAGGCTGCCAACGGCGGCGCAGCGGCAACCACTCCGTAGAAGCGGGGAATAAGGGAACGCGAAGAACTCCGGTTAGGGGAAAGGCAGCCAGTCGGCGCTGTTATCGGGCACGCCATTGTCCGGAATCTTGTCTCCAGCCTGCTGTGCCTGTCCGCCACTGGTAGACTTCTCGTAGATGTTCGTGAAAGCGAACCAGGTGAATGCCTGGGGAGCTCCCAGCGAAGCTGCGTTGACGGTGAGAGTAACCTTGGTATCCGCGTGGGTAGCGGTCCCGGGGAACTGGGGTCCGCTGAGTCGCTGTTTCGTCTTCGGGTTGAAGACACCGAAGGTCCAACCATCCTGAACCGTATCCGAGGCGTAAACCACCCAGTCAGGCGAGCCTGAAGCGGTGGAATCGATCATGAATCCCCACTCGGCGGCCATCCCGGCATCCACGCTCGCGGGCAGGGCGCCGGCAAGGTCCATCGTAAACACCAGGTTGTCGCCTGTCTTGGATGCTGACGCCCAGTTGGCATCCACCCAGCTTGGCACCTGTGACATTTCCTGCGTGCCGACGACATCGTTTCTGCCATCGAGCATTTCTACGGTGCCAGGCGCCGGACGTGAAAGGCCGCCGGTTGCGCTGGATGTCGAAGCCTGCGTATCTGAAGAAGCCGAGTCGGACGAGCCGCATCCGGCTGCGGTCAACGCCACCGCCAGAACCAGGATCGCCGCGGCCGGGACGAGCGAAGCCTTTGTGCCGGCGATACGTTGGGAAAAGGGCTTGCGCGGATTCAGGTTGTTGATTGAGTTCTCGATATTTCCAATCTAGCAGGAGCCAGACTTTGATGCAATTGCGCGCGCGCGTCCCTGGTTATGATGTTTGAGCCTGGACCGAATTGCCAATCTTGATACAATATCCGGTATAAATGAACCCCGCAAAGGAATGAATTTATGAAGATAGCTGTCACTGGAAAAGGCGGAGTCGGCAAGACCACGGTTGCCGGCACTCTGGCGCGGATATTCGCGGCGCGCGGCAACAAGGTCTACGCCGTCGATGCCGACCCGGATGCCAACCTGGCTTCGGCCATCGGCATCGAAGCCGAAGCGGCGGCGGCCATCACACCGATATCGGAGATGAGCCAGCTCATCCGCGAGCGCACCGGCGCCGAGCCTGGCAGTATGGCTCCGGTTTTCAAGATGAACCCGCGTGTCGACGATCTGCCGGAAGCACTTTCAACCGATGCCCATGGCGTCAGGCTGTTGCGGCTGGGAACGGTCAAGAAGGGCGGCGGCGGTTGCGTCTGCCCCGAGTCGGCAATGCTGAAAGCCTTGCTGACCCACCTGATGCTCAACGAGCGGGAGATCGTCATCATCGACATGGAAGCCGGCATCGAGCATCTGGGCCGCGCCACGGCCAGGGGGGTCGACGCCATGCTGGTCGTCGTCGAGCCGGGCCGCCGCAGCGTGCAGACCGCTGAGGCGATCGAGAGGCTGGCGGCCGACATCGGGATTACCAATATCATGATGGTTGTCAATAAAGTTACCGACGGCGACTCCGGCTTTTGCCAGGATCTCGAAAAACGCTTCCGCGTGATCGGTTGCCTGCCGCTCAGCGAGGAAGTGCGCCGGGCCGACCTCGACGGTCAGGCTCCTTTTGACGCGGCCCCGGAATATGTGGTCCAGGTCACGGGCGTTCTGGAGAAAATCGAGCGCGAGCTGAATATTCAGTAAGCGGCAGGCGGGATCCCGCTTTACCGATGCAGCCGGATTGGTTAATATACTAAGCGGCTCGTGAAAAAAGCCACAAGTATATTCGAAGACTGACAACCCGCCAAAGGAGTTCCCGGATTGTACTTTCCCTCTTACAGAATGAGACGCCTGAGGCAGAGCCAGCAGATCCGCGACCTGGTGCATGAGACCGACCTTCTGCCCGACCGTCTTGTATATCCCATGTTCGTGACCCACGGTGAGGACAAGCGCACCGGGATCCAGTCGATGCCGGGCTGTTACCAGCAGTCGATCACCCATCTGGTCGAGGAAGCCAGGGAGGTGCGTGATCTCGGCATCTCCGCGGTGCTGCTGTTCGGAATCCCCGCGGAGAAGGACGACATCGGGTCAGGCGCATACGATGAAGAGGGCATCATCCAGATGGCGGTGTCGGCGCTCAAGGAAGAGGTGCCGGAGCTGCTGGTGATCACGGATGTCTGCCTCTGTGAATATACCAGCCACGGCCACTGCGGCATCATCAGGGACGGCGACGTCGACAACGACCTGACCCTCGAGATGCTCGCCAAGATGGCACTTTCCCATGCGGAAGCCGGGGCCGACATCGTCGCCCCGTCAGATATGATGGACGGCCGCGTCGCCGCCATCCGCTCGGCGCTCGACGCCGAAGGCCTGATAAACACGCCGATCATGTCTTACGCCGCCAAGTTTGCGTCCGCCTTCTACGGGCCTTTCCGCGAGGCGGCAGAGTCTTCCCCCGAGTTCGGCGACCGCCGCTCTTACCAGATGGATTACCGCAACAGTGACGAAGCCGTGCGGGAGGTGCTGCTTGACATCGAGGAAGGCGCGGACATGGTGATGGTGAAGCCGGCGCTGCCCTACCTCGATATCGTCTACCGGGTCAAACAGGAGACCAAATTCCCCCTGGCGGCATACAACGTCAGCGGCGAGTACGCGATGGTCAAGGCTGCCGCGGCTGCCGGCTGGCTGGACGAGAAGAAGGCAGTCCTGGAATCGATGACCGCCATGCGCCGCGCCGGAGCCGACATCATCATCACCTATCATGCCAAGGACGTCGCTTCCTGGCTGGGCCGCTAGGAGCAGACCTGGATACTGGCAGATCAAAAAAACTTTTCCGCGAAGCCCTGGAGTTTATTCCCGGCGGCGTCAACAGTCCCGTCAGAGCTATGCGCTCGGTAGACGCTGAGCCCCTTTTCATCGCCCGCGGCCGGGGCAGCCGCATGTACGACGTCGACGGCAATGACTACATAGACTACGTCGGCTCGTGGGGCCCGCTGATCCTGGGGCATTGCCATCCGGCGGTACAGGAATCTCTGGAGAAGACTCTCCGGGACGGCACCAGCTTCGGCGCTCCCAGCCCCCTGGAAGTCGAGCTGGCGAAGAAGGTCGCCGCCGCGGTGCCGTCGATCGAGATGGTGCGGATGGTGAACTCGGGGACCGAGGCCACCATGAGCGCGCTCCGGGTCGCGCGAGGATTTACCGGCCGCGACAAGATCGTCAAGTTCATCGGCTGTTATCATGGCGCCGTCGACAGCCTGCTGGTGCAGGCCGGCTCGGGCGTCGCCACGCTCTCACTTCCCGACAGCCCCGGCGTCACTCGCGGCACTTCGGCTGACACTCTTCTCGCCCGTTACAACGACCTCGACGATGTCCGCGGCATCATGGACGCCGAGGGCTCACAGGTAGCGGCGATCATCCTGGAGCCGGTAGCGGGGAACATGGGAGTCGTCCCGCCCGCGGCGGGTTTCCTCGAGGGGCTGCGCGCTCTGGCTGACGAGCACGGGGCCCTCCTCATCTTCGACGAGGTCATGACCGGCTTCCGGGTCGCTTACGGCGGCGCCCAGCAACTTTTTGGAATCACCCCCGACATGACCTGCCTCGGCAAGATCATCGGCGGCGGCATGCCTGTCGGCGCCTTCGGCGGACGCCGCGACATCATGGAGACGGTCGCGCCGGCTGGCAGCACCTACCAGGCAGGTACCCTTTCCGGAAATCCCCTGGCCATGGCCGCCGGCCTGGCGATGCTGACCGAACTGGAAAAGCCCGGAGTCTATGACAGCCTCGAGGAAAAGTCAGCGCACCTGGCCTCGGAGCTTTCGAGCGTGGCGAGCGCGGCGAATTTGCCGACCTGCCAGAACCGGGTCGGTTCCATGATGACGCTTTTCTTCACCGCGGGCCCGGTCACCGACTTCGAGTCGGCAAAAACCAGCGACACCGGCCTCTTCGCCGGGTATTTCAAACACATGCTTGCCAACGGTATCTACCTGGCGCCATCACAGTTCGAGGCGGCCTTTATCTCCCTGGCGCACAGCGATGACGATCTTGCCGCGACGGCAGCGGCGGCAGCGGCATTCTTCAAGGCCAACACTGGCTGATCCGGTGGCCCCTTCCCGAAAAAATGCCATCCCGGCGGCGACCGTGCCCAGGCTCTCGCAGTACCTGCGCAAGCTGCAGGAGATCCAGAGCCGGGGGACCACTACCATCTCCTCGCGGCAGCTGGCCGATGAAGTCGGCACCAACCCGGCCCAGATCCGCAAGGACCTCTCCTATTTCGGCGAGTTCGGCATCCGCGGCGTCGGCTACGACGTCGACCGGCTGATCGAGGAGCTGAAAAAATGCCTGGGGCTCGACCGCGCCTGGAACGTGATCATCATCGGTTCGGGAAAACTGGGGACGGCGCTGGCGCTCTATCGCGGTTTCCAGAAACAGGGATTCAACCTGATCGGCATGTTCGACTCCGACCCCTCGGTCGTCGGCAGCGACCATGGAGCCGGGCCGGTGCAATCGATCGGCAAGCTGGAAAAATTCCTCAAGAAGCACGAAGTGCATATCGCGGTGGTGACTACGCCGTCATCGGTGGCGCAGGAGGTCATCGACCGCGTGGTGGCGGCGGGTGTTCCGTCGGTGCTCAATTTCGCGCCCATCCGGGCTCACAAGGACAAGTCGGTGATCCTGCGTCAGGTTGACCTTTCTACCGAACTGATGACACTCTCCTTTTACCTGGACAAGTAGGGACCCCGGCGGCGGTTTACGGGCCGCGCTCAACTAAATGGATGCCATCCAGACGACAGCCTCAAATACACTCCGGCGGATTCGCTCGGAAGTCGCCGCGGACAGCAGCGTCTTCAGGTCAAGGCTGCTGGCGGACGGCGGCACGGCCGGCCCTGAAGGTCCCGCCTTGCCGCCAGCGGGTTATTCAGATCTCTTTGACGCCGCCGCGGGCGGGATCCCCGGCCTGGAAAATTATCACCAGGCACTGGAATATATTTACGAGGGCTTTCTGCTGCACCAGGGAAGAAGCCGACTGCTGATGAAAGACGCCACTGAATTTCCCGTCCTCGCCGGCGACCACATGTATGCGCGCGGGCTTGCGGCCATCGCTTCCCTTGAAGACCTTTACTGCATCGAGGCGCTGGCGGAGCTCATAAGGGCCTGCGCTTTTGTCCAGAGCGAAGGGCTCGATCCCTCACTGGCCCATAAGGCCTGGTCGATCACGACGCTGCGGCTGGCGGAGCACGCCCGCAACGGCGGCAAGCATACGGATCCAGACGCGCTTGCGCAGATGGTCTGGAGCAGCCACGGCGGCGAGGCGCTGGACCGGCGGCTGGAAGAACTCCTGGCCGCGGCCCCGGTAGCCGGGCGCCAGGACCTCACAAACCAAATCAACGATCTGGAAGCGGGAATGCATTGGACGACTTAAGACAATTCATCGATGCCCTCAAAAAGGAGGGCGAGCTGGTCGAGGTCGAAGAGCCCGTCGATCCCTACCTCGAGATATCAGAGATCACCGACCGCGTCAGCAAGGCGGATGGCCCCGCGCTGCTGTTCCGCAACGTCAAGGGGTCGGAGTTGCCGGTACTGATGAACCAGTTCGGCAGCATGAAGAGGATGAGCATGGCGCTTGGCGGGGAGGACCTCGACACCATCGGCGAACGCCTGGGAGCGGTCCTGGAGATGCAGGTGCCCCAGGGCATCGTCGCCAAGGTCAAGGCCCTGGGCAAGCTCAAGAACCTGGCTGACTCGGCGCCAAAGATGGTGAAGTCTGCCCCTTGCCAGGAAGTGGTCCTGGAAAAGCCCGACCTGGACACCCTCCCGATCTTAAAGACCTGGCCCGGCGACGGCGGCCCCTTCGTCACATTGCCGGTTGTCTTCACCAAGGACCCGGAAGGCCGGCGCAACGCCGGCATGTACCGCCTGCAGAAATTCGATCCCAGGACGACGGGCATGCACTGGCACATACACAAGGACGGGGCTGAGAACTTCCGCGCCGCCGGCGACCGCATCGAGGTCGCCGTGGCGATCGGCACCGATCCCGCGACTACCTATGCCGCGACGGCGCCGCTGCCCAGGGGCATCGACGAGATGATGCTCGCCGGATTCCTCAAGGGCAGCCCCGTGGAGATGGTCAAGTGCAAGACGGTCGACCTGGAAGTGCCGTCGACCGCTGAGATCATCCTCGAAGGTTACGTGGAAAAAGGGGAGCTCCGGCGTGAGGGACCGTTCGGCGACCACACCGGTTACTATTCGCTGGCCGGCGATTACCCGGTCTTTCATCTGACGGGAATGACCCGCCGGCGCGACGCCATCTATGCCTCGACCATCGTCGGACGCCCGCCGATGGAGGACTGTTTCCTGGGCAAGGCTACCGAGCGCCTGTTCATGCCGCTGCTTAAAGTCACCCTGCCGGAGCTCGTCGACATGAATCTGCCGCTCGAGGGCGTTTTCCACAACTGTGCCATCCTGTCAATTAAGAAGAGCTATCCCATGCACGCCAAAAAGGTGATGAGCGCTGTCTGGGGCCTGGGGATGCTGTCGCTGACGAAATTCGTCGTCATCGTCGACGAGCATGTTGACGTCCACGACGAGAGCGAGGTTGCCTGGCGGGTCTTCAACAACGTCGACGCGCGCCGTGACGTGATGGTAACCGAAGGCCCGCTGGACGTGCTCGACCATTCCAGCCCCACAGCCAATTACGGCGCCAAGATGGGACTCGACGCCACCAAGACCTGGCCCAGCGAGGGCTACGACCGCGAATGGCCCGATGACATCGCCATGAGCCCTGAGGTCAAGCGGCTGGTGAATGAAAAATGGTCCCGTTACGGAATCGACCTCGGATAAAATGCCTGCGGACGCCGTCACCAACTCGCCGCTGAAACTGCCGCTGCTGTTCGCCCGCTTCGTCAAGATCGAGCACAGCGTCTTCGCTCTGCCGTTCGCCTACACCGGCGCCTTTCTGGCGATGGGGGATATCGGCGGCTTCCTGACCATGCTCTGGATAACCGTGGTCATGGTGGGGGGCCGCAGCCTGGCGATGGGGCTCAACCGCGTCATCGATTACGAGATCGATGCCCGCAATCCGCGCACCGCCGGCAGGGAGCTTCCCGCGGGAACGCTGACCCTGGGACAGGGCATCTCCTTCTGCGCCGTCTCCCTGGCGCTGCTCGTGATCGGGCTCTCGCAGCTGCCGGCGCTCACCTGGTACCTCTCGCCGATCGTCGTCGCTGCCTTTGTCATTTATCCATACACCAAGAGGTTCACTTCCCTGTGCCACGTGTTCCTGGGCGCGACCATCGGCCTGGCGCCCGTCGGCGCCTGGGTAGCAGTAACCGGAGGGTTATCCTGGAAGCCTTTCCTGCTCATGGGAGTGGTGACGCTGTGGATCGGCGGCTTCGACATCATCTATGCCTGCCTCGACCTGGATTTCGACCGGCGCGAGGGAATCCATTCGCTACCGGTGAGCATCGGGGTCGGTCCCGCCCTCTGGGTGACGCGGGCCTTTCATCTCGCCGCGGTTGTCCTGCTGCTTGAGGTCGGAGTGGTGTTCAGCCAGCTGGGAGTCATATATTTCGCCGGCGTCGCCGTTGTGGCGCTGCTGCTTGCTTACGAGAACGCGATCGTCTCCCCCAGGGATCTTTCCCGTGTCAACACCGCCTTCATGACCATGAACGGTATCATCAGCGTGGTCTACATCGGCTTTGTGGCCGCGGACCTGCTAGCCGGATAGATCCCTTCCAGGCAGGCCGCTCCAACCATGAACCAGGCCGTCAGCGCCGGCACGTACCATTCCCAGTCGAACATGTTGTAGGCGATGAAGATGAGGCTGGCCACCGCAAAAGCCCCCGCAAGAGTCAGTGTTTCCCTGAAGACACGCCACAGGCTGAGCCCTGTGACGTAGCCGAGGAACAGCACCAGCAGCGCCGCGCCCACGATGCCCGTGTCCACCGCCATCTGCAGGACCAGGTTATGGGCGTACTTGGTATAGACCGCGATCGCGTGGCCCATATATATGAACGGGAAGGAACCCAGTCCCGAGCCGGTGACCGGCCGCACCCGGAATGAATCCACCGTGCCCTGCCAGGTGTCGAGCCGGTGGGGCATGAGGCGGCTCCAGTCGAATCCTTCACTGAAACGCGTGGCAAGCACGACCCTCATCCGCGCGCTGGCGCCGGCCAGGACGACCGCGCCGGCGACGCCGGTGGCGGCGCTGGCGCCGGCGGCGGGCTTGAGCAACCTCTTCATCTTCGGCTGTTCCAGGTACCGCTGCGCCACGGCGGTCGCTGCCAGGATAACCAAGGCAGCAAGCAGGCCGGCAACCGGATCGAGTGATTCCGAGGTGACCGTGGCAATCACGGCTACCGGGATCGAGGCCAGCATCGCCAGGGCAGTCGGTACAGCTTGCCCGCTGCGCCAGCCGCTGACCACAAAAAAGATAAATAGTACAAATAGCGCCACGATCCCGAAGCGGGCATAGCTGATGAGCACCGCCACCGACTGCAGGCAGATCGCGCCGGCCAGCAGCGGCCTCAGCCAGGCATCGGCCCGCCGCTGCAGCGCCACCGATACCGGCAACGCCATCAGCGCGAAGCAACTCAGCGCATTAGAGTATTCAAAAGTGGAGCCGGCGCGCAAAACGTTGTCCAGCATGGTGGCGTAGGGCTCCATCCGCCAGAGGAAAGTGATAAGGCCCCATCCCGAGGTGAATGTGGCGGCGTAGACGAGCCACGAGGCGATGGATTCCAGCGCCTGCCGGCCACCCCGCGCCAACTGGCTGCGGACGACGAAGAAGGCGGCAAGATAGCCGGCCGCAAGCATCGATTCGCGGCGGGTGTCATCGGGTACGGAGGTCCAGGCCAGAGTCGAGATGGCAAACACCGTGAAGAAAGCCAGCAGCCAGAAGGCCGGCGAGCGCAGCGCCCGCGCCTGCCTCAGCGCGATGCATGCCGCGGCTTCGACTGCTCCGGCCGCAAGCAGCGATACAGCGAGCGTCCATTTCTGCGCCGGGAAATAACCGCCGCGCCAGAGTGTTCCCGCAAGCAGCGCCGCAAAAAGGACGTAGAGGCTGGCTTTTTTTATCTGCTCGGGCAAAAACGCCTACGTTCGCGCACTGTTAGAGGCAAGCCCGGGGCCGTTGCCGTCGCGTAGCTCGACACCGGCCAGCCTGCCGGAGATTATGATGCGGGTCTGCATGTCCCAGGGCGGGTCGCACGTGCTCAGGGTGATGGAATCATATCCTTTGGGATTGAGAACACTGACCTCGGTGGGAGGGACGTTTGTCTTCGACTCCACCAGGTAGCTGAAATCGCCGTAGGGCATATGCGCCAGCACCTGGTCGCCAGGCGCCAGCTGTTCCAGCCGCAGAAACGGCGCCGAATAGAGCACGCGGTCGCCGGCGACGGCAAAATTGCCGCCCAGCCCGGGCACGGTCGTCCCGCCGATATGCCCGGCTCCCTTTTCGAGGATCTCGGAGGTGGTCCCCTCGACCACCCATTCGTACACGCCCAGGCGCGGGATCTCGATCTGGCCGATATGGCTTCCGGCCGCCAGCGCCGCCAGGTACTTCTTGGCCGGGAAGTAAACCGCCTTCTGGCTGAGCCGGGCTTCCAGGTGCGATACCGATCCGCTCAGGTTTTTGATACCTTGCAGATTAATGGTGGCGCCTTGACCACCCTGGCCACCCCGGCCGCCGCCGCAACCCGCCACGGGCATCGCAGCCGTCAGGACCACGGCCAAGCCTGCAAGCAGCGCCGCCGTTCTGGTTAGCTTTCTCATCGATTGTTCACCTGCATTCGAAGACCATGCAAATGATTGTGTTCCAAATTAGCCGGCCTTTCAACTATATAAAGGCGTCTGCCCGACATTCCGGATCCGGCCTTTCAACTTTCGCCTCCGGGCTCTAGACTTGGGGTCATGAAAGCTGTCATCCAAAGAGTCAGCCGGGCAAAGGTATCGGTCGGAGGCGCTGTCAAAGGCGAGGTCGGCCGGGGCCTGCTGGTGCTGCTGGGCGTCGCCGGCGGCGACGATTCCGGCGACGCCGCCTTCATCGCCGGCAAGGCCGCCCGCCTGAGGATCTTTCCGGACGGCCAGGGGCTGATGAATCGTTCCGTAGCCGAGCCCGCCCTTGCGGAGAGACTCTACCGGGAAGTCGTCGATGAGCTGCGAAGCACGGGCATCGAAGTCCAGACCGGCGAGTTTGGCGCCATGATGGAAGTGGAACTTGTAAATGACGGACCTGTCACGATCATTCTGGAAAGCCCGTCGAGCTGACCGTTCCGGCAGCGGGAGCTGAAAATGGCTAAAGACAAAAGGAAAAAGAAACCCGGAGAGCCCGCCATCAAGCGGCCCCGCAACCCCTTTGCCGGAAGGCCCCAAAGCGGCGCCGGCTATCATTCGGAGAGCAGGTACGGCAAGAAGGACAGGCGGTCCGGCAAGAAAGAGCTGGAGGAAGAGGTCCCGGCCGAGGAAGAGGTCCGGGCGGAGGAAGAGGTCCCGGCCGAGGAAGCCTAGACCAGCGGGTTGTCGGCCTTCTGCAGGTCCTTCAGGTATAGATAAGTAGTGGGCGTCCGGGTCCAGCCGACCATGCCGTAACTCAGAGCCGCGGCGTCGTAGCCGAGCATCCTCAGCACTACCGTCAGCTGCGCCGCCAGATTCCCGGTGTAGCAGATGGACACGATCTTCTTGTCCCGGGGAAGCATCTCGAGATTCTCGGGAACGGCGGCGGCGTCAAAGTCGATCCGCAGAGCCCCTTCGATATGTCCGACTCCCTCGAAATCCTCCTCGCGGCGCAGATCGAGGAGGAAGATCTCCTGCCGCGCATTCTCATCAAGCAGTTTCGCCAGCAGCTCTCCGGCGCCGATGAGATGGCGCCCCTCATCCGCGGAACCATTGCCCGGTGAGCCGGCTTCAACCGTACCGGCACTGCTGAAGACATCATGTATGCGGGAGGCGATGATGGCGTAGTCATCTTCGTGGGGACGGTCGAATACGGCCTCCCCGGTGCCTTTGACGAAGTTCTCCACCGGCGGCACGCGCTTGACGGGATGTTTGACCGACTGCAGTTCTTCCAGCAGCCTTTCGGCCGCGGATGATCTTGTCCAGCCGTTGATCCCTGTTTTGGGGACAACCGCATCGTAACCGAGCATCCTCAGGCCGGATACTACCTGCGCTGCCTCCAGACCGGTCTCGCATATCACCGCGATCTTTCTGTTCAGCGGCAACCTGGCCAGATTGGCGGATGACGCCCATTCGGCGAACTCGATGTGCTCGGCGCCCTCGATATGGCCCTCATCGAAAGCATCCCGGCTGCGGACATCGAGTATAAAGAACTCATCCCGCCGGCCGGGGTCTGCCAGACGCGCGGCAAACTCGTGTCCCCAGAGGCCGTTGGCGATAAAGTCGCCCCTCTCCAGCGGCGTCGATGCGAGGACATTCAGGGCGCGGCGGGCGATGACCTCGAAGGCCTCATCGACCGCGATTATTTCTTTTCCAACAGACTGGCCTGCCATTGTCACTCCACGATTGAAAGCTCTAAAGAAATGCCTGCCAAAAGGATAGCGTATTTTTATGATCCGGCTCAAATCGAAAGGATTCTCGACAAATCGAAAGGATTCTCATGGAAGATTCTCATGGAAACAAAAAAAGGGGCGCGGCCCTTCGGGCCGCGCCCCTGATTATTCTGATTTAACCCGGTTGCCTGACCGGTCAGGCTGCCGGATCTTCAATCGATCCTGGATGCGCTCCTAAGGGCCGGTCACCACCGGGTTGTTGGCG
>JAMCPM010000016.1 GCA_023382335.1 Actinomycetota bacterium | reverse complement strand
ACTGCGGTCCCGGGCAGCTCCAATTACGGGGGCGTCTCGGTGATGACGCAGCTGCTGGCGGAAAAGATCGAGGCGCGGCCGGTGCCGGCTACGGTCTTTTATCCGCGCCCGCGGGTGCGCTCCAGCCTGCTGGCGTTCCGCCGCCGCCCGCCGAACGGCTACGCCGCCGCCAACATCGCCGCCGTCAAGGCTTTCGTCTACGCCTGCTTCAGCCACCGCCGCAAGAAGCTGCTAAACAGCCTGGCCGATGCCGGGCCGGGAGGATTGCCGCCTGAGATCGCGGCAGAGCCGCCCGCCGGCCGCAAGCGGCGCCTGGGCGCACTGCTGAAGGCCGCGGGCCTGGGCGCCGGCGTGCGGGCCCAGGAGCTGACGCCGGCGCAGTTCGAGCGCCTGGCTGAACTGGCGGGCGTGGGCGGCCCCTGGTTGGAGGCGCTCCCGGAACCGGCAGCAGGGATGATGGATGCTCCCCCGAAGGGGAAGGAAGAATAGGTTTGCACGAATCCTCAAACAGGATAGCCGAGGTCTTTGCGCCCGCCAAGATCAACCTGGCCCTGATCGTGGGGCCGCGGCGCAGCGATGGCTTCCATCCCATCTGCTCGGTGATGGAAAAGATCAAGCTCTTCGACACGCTGCAGACGATGCCCGAGGCCGAAGGGACCGGCATCAGGCTGACCGGCTCCGGTCTTCCCGCGGACCTGGCCCCCGGCGAGAACATGGTCATGCTCGCCGCCAGGGCGCTCGAGCGCGAGACCGGTCGCAGGCTCGATGTCGATATCGAGCTGAAGAAGACGATCCCGGTGGCCGCGGGGCTCGGTGGCGGCAGCTCGGACGCCGCCGCCATCCTCAAGCTGCTGGTTTTCCATCTGGAACTGGACGTGCCGCCGCAGCGCCTGGAAGCGCTGGCTCTCGAGCTGGGCGCCGACGTCCCCTTCTTCCTGGCTCCGGGCCCTCAGCTCGCCGGCGGCATCGGCGAGCAGCTGCAGCCGCTTCCGGGCGGCCTGCCTGATTACGCCCTGGTGCTGGTCAAACCGGCGGCAAGCCTGTCCACCGCCGCGGTTTATGAGGAATTCGACCGGCTGGCGGGTCAGACCGGTAGGGAGCTGAGCGGCCAGACCGGCTCCAGACCGGGCGCCGCGGAAGACTTCGATACCCGCTGCCGGCGCCTGAGGGAGAAAACCGGCGCCCTTGCCGGTGCGAGCTCCCCCGGCTTTGCCGATGGAAGCTCTCCCGCCGGGCCCGAAGCCCTTGCGGAAATCATGGAAAACGACCTGGAAGCAGCCGTGGCTGAGCTTTTCCCGGCTCTGGGCGAGATCAAGCGGCAGATCGTCGAAACCGGAGCCCTGGCCGCCCTTATGAGTGGCAGCGGCTCCACCGTGTTCGGTATTTTCCCCGATATCGGGGCCGCCCGGACGGCCGCCAGGGCGCTGGGGGGGTCTTTTCCCCGAGTCTGGGCCCTAGAACCCTTGCGCGCCTGAGCCAGCCTAATACGTCCATTTGCAGGTAAAAAGCCTTCCCTCAAACCAACCCTGGGATTGAGTCAGGGAAATCCCGCCCGCTTTATAGGCATTTTCCCCGATTCTATTCGTTTTGAATATGGGTAGGATGTGACAAGCAGTTGGGGCCGGGTGCAGATTTACTTCCCCCGGGTGCACAGGGTGGGAAAGACCACAGGCTTTTTCGCAGGGCGCAAGGCAAAATTTTCAAAGTTGGGTACCCCCACCCTGGCGGGCAAGGCCAGATGGAGTCAATTGACTCATTTGGCTTTGCCCGCCGCCCGCATTTTTCAGGAACGCCGAGACAAATCCAGAATAGTCAGGTCCGGTGTTTTTAGCCCCGGAAACGTGGGGAGGCAGCAATATGAACGAGAATGGCTTTCTGGCATTGGCAGTCTTCGTCGCCCTGGTCCGCTCGCTTTCGGTGGATCCGGGAGTATTTCTGAAACAGGTCTTTCCAATCGGGGTCTTGGGCGCCTGCCGCCAGAAGAACCGGGCGGCATAAGGCGAGGGGAGCAGCTGAAGCTACCATAAAGCGGCTCGCGGGAGCCGGTCATTCTCTAACAAAGGGAGTCAGGATGACAGGGAAAAAGGGAGCAGTAGCGGAGTTGTTTAGGAAAGACGGTGGCGTGGGAGATATCGATTTAAGCGGTTTCAGGGTAGAGGCTCTTGACGGCTCCGCCGGCAGGATCGAGCAGGTTCTCTACTGGAGCGACGCCAGCACCCCGGATTATGTGGTCATCGATTCCGGCGGCTGGCTCTTCAGCCACAAATCCGTGCTTTCCATCCGGGAGGTCGAGGAAGTGGACGAGAAGAGCCGTTGCCTTCGCATCCGGATGAGCCGGAAACAAATCCGGGAAGCTCCTGAGTTTCTGCCCTGCATCTGATCGGGTATCTTGCAAGACAAGGCAAATGATCCGACCGATTTAAGACGGCCGGCCCTCGCAAGGGGGTCGGCCGCACGATTTTCAGGACACTTCCCCATTCTTGACCTTTCTTGCCTGCTCTACTATACTTTTTGCGCCTCCGTTGGCTGCCTTTGGGGCGTAGCCAAGTGGTAAGGCAACGGGTTTTGGTCCCGTGATACGGAGGTTCGAATCCTCCCGCCCCAGCCAAATATGAGCATCGTCAGAGCGAGGGTATCGCTCCTTTTTTTGCCCGCCCTCGAACAGTTCTGCAGGTCGTAAACAAAGGCGCGGTTAATTTCCATCCCATGCAGTTTGCCTCAGAAGAAGAACCGAGACGAAAACTGGCCGCGGTCGTGCTTGCGGCCGGGCTAGGCACGCGCATGAAGTCGAAGACCCCGAAGGTGCTGCACGAGGTCTGCGGCAAGCCCATGATCGCCTGGGTCAGCGAGGCGGTCGCCGCGGTAAAGCCGGACCGGGTGCTGGTGGTCCTGGGCGAAGGCGTGGAGTCGGTGCATCAGGTGCTGCCCCAGTCCACGGAAGTGGTCATGCAGGCAAAGCAGCTCGGCACCGGCGATGCGGTCCTGGCGGCCAAGGATGCCCTGGAGGGCTTCGAGGGCGACATCCTGGTCATGTACGGCGACACCCCCCTGGTCACGGGGGACGAGCTCGGGGAGCTGCTGAAGGTGCACTCTGAGAAGGCGCCCTCCTGCACGCTGATGACGGTCGAGCTCAAGGACCCCGATCATTACGGAAGGGTCTGCCGCGACGCCGACGGCCGGGTGACGCATATCGTCGAGCATCGCGACGCCAGCGAGGAAGAAAAAAAGATTTGCGACGTAAACGCCGGTGTCTACGTTTTCGAGGCGCCGGCCCTGTGGGATTCCCTGTCGCAGGTGGGCAGCGACAACGTCCAGGGCGAGATGTACCTGACCGACGTCATCGGCATCCTGGCGGGGCAGAGGCAGGTGGTCCTGGCCCATTCGGTGGAGGATGAATCGGTGGTGCTGGGCGTGAACTCGCGCCTGGACCTTGCCAGGGCCGCCGGCATCATGCGGCAGCGGATCCTCGAGCGGCACATGCTGGGTGGGGTCACCGTCAGGGACCCGGGCACCACTTATGTGGACGGCGGCGAGGAAGACCCCCGCGACACGGTGCTCGAGCCGATGACGGTGCTGGTCGGCGAAACCAATGTCGGGGAAGACTGCGTCGTGGGGCCTTCGACCACGCTCATCGACAGCTCGGTGGACGACGGCTGCGAGATCGTCGCGTCGCATGTGAGCGGCGCCGAGGTCGCAGCCGGCTGCAGCGTCGGGCCTTTCTGTTATCTGCGGCCGGGCGCGCGGCTGGAAGCCGGGGCCAAGGCCGGGACCTTTGTCGAGATCAAGAACAGCACCGTGGGCGAGCAGGCCAAGGTGCCGCACTTAAGCTATATAGGTGACGCCGAGATCGGCGCGGGCACCAACATCGCCGCCGGCAACATCACCGCCAATTACGACGGCGTCAACAAGCACCGCACCGTGATCGGCAGCGATGTCAACACCGGCGCCGACACGGTCTTCGTCGCCCCGGTCGAGGTCGGCGACGGCGCCATGACCGGAGCGGGCTCGGTCATCACCAACGACGTGCCCGCGGGCGGCCTGGGCATAGGCCGGGCCAGGCAAAAGAACGTCGAAGGGTACGCAAAAAAGAAGAACGTCAAGAGCAAGGGAGAGGAATAAGTTTTGACGGCATCCGAAGTTTTGACGGCATCCGGATTTCACAAGGAGATGAGATGATCCCCAGCAGCATCATGGCTCAGGGCGCGAAACGGCTGATGTTATTCTGCGGCCGCAGCAACCCGGACCTCTGCCACAAGATCGCCGAGCAGCTGCAGATCAAGCTGGGCGACATCGAGACCAAGACTTTCAGCAACGGCGAGATATACGTGCGCTACCGCGAGAACATCCGCGGCAGCGACATCTTTTTGATTCAGTCAACGTGTCAACCTGTCAACGACAACCTGGTCGAGCTGCTGATCATGATCCAGGCGGCGAGGCTGGCCTCGGCGCGGCGCATCACCGTGGTCATGCCCTGGCTGGGCTACTGCCGCCAGGACAAGAAGAGCGCCGGCCGCGAGCCTATCAGCGCCAAGCTGATGGCCGACCTGTTGCAGGTTGCCGGCGCCGACCGCGTGCTGACCATGGACCTCCACCAGGGGCAGGTCCAGGGATTCTTCGATATCCCGGTTGACCACATGACAGCTTTGTCAATCCTGGCGGGCTACTACCGCCTGATGCAGATTCCCGAGGAAGAGCTGGTCGTGGTCTCGCCGGACGTCGGCGGCTCCAAGCGGGCCAAGAAGTTCGCCGACAACCTCGGCAACGTCGACCTGGCCATCCTCAACAAGACCCGGCCGCAGCACAACGTCGCCGAGATCATGGAGGTCATCGGCGACGTCAAGGGCAAGGTCGCGATCATGGTCGACGACATGATCGACACCGCCGGCACCATCACCGCCGGCGCCCAGAAGCTCATCGACATGGGAGCCCGCGAGGTGCATGTGGCCGCCACGCACGCCGTGCTTTCCGGCCCGGCCTACGAGCGGCTCGAGGACTCGATCATCAAGGAAGTGGTCGTGACCGACACTCTGCCCTTGAATCCTGACAAAAAGACCAGCAAAATAAAGGTCCTGTCAATCGCCACCACCCTGGCGGACACGATTCAGAGCGTCTTCAGGGACGAGTCGGTGAGCAGATTGTTCGAGGGCAACGACCAGCTGTTCTAGCGGCAGCTTTCGCAAAGGGCGCCTGATGCCCAGGATCCGGAAACAAGATTTTTCAGCCAACGAGATGAAGTCTGGAGTGAATTAGAGATGAAGAAAGTTTCAGTAAAAGTCAAAGAGCGCGACAACTTCGGCAGCCCGGAGTCACGGCGCCTGCGCAACCAGGGCTGGATCCCCGGGGTGCTCTACGGCGGCGGCAACGAGGGCACGCCGCTGTCGGTCGAGGCCAAGGCGCTCAAGCACGCGCTCGGCCGCGAGCGCGGCAACGTGCTCCTGGAGCTGACGTTTGAAGGCCAGGACAAGTCTCACTCCGCCATCCTCAAGGAACATCAGAACGATCCCCGCAGCGGCAGCCTGCTGCACGTGGACTTCCTGGAGGTCCGTATGGACCAACCGATCGAATCCACGGTGCAGATCGAGCTGACCGGCACGGCGCAGGGCGTCCGTGACGGTGGCATCCTCGACCATGGCCTGCGCGAGCTGCACATCCGCTGCCTGCCCACGGTCATGCCTTCACAGGTCGAGGTCGACGTAGCGGCGCTCAACATCGGCGATTCGGTCAGGGTGAGCGACGTCACGGCTCCGGAAGGCGTCGAGATCCTTGACGATCCCGATGCGCACGTCGCCGGCGTCATGGCTCCGAAACTCGTTGTCGAGGAAGTGCCGGAAGAGCTCGAGGAAGGCGCCGAGGCAGCAGCCGAGGGCGAGGCCCCGGCCGGCGGCGAAGAGAAAGCCGCCGAGGGCGAAGGCGGCGGCGAGGGATAAGACGCCGGCGCCCCTGCCATCCGCGGAATCCGCTAGGAGGTTGTCCTGGCTCTGATCCGGAGGGCATCCGGAGTCGAGTACATGATCGCCGGCCTGGGCAATCCGGGCGACGAATACCGGCTATCGCGGCATAACGCCGGCTTCATGGCCGCCATGCGGCTGGTCCACGACCACGGCCTGAAGCGGCCGCGGCGGCGCTACGAGGGCCGCTGGGTCGAGGGCGAGATCGGCGGCAGCCAGATCGGCATCCTGATGCCGCAGACCTATATGAACTCCTCGGGCGACGCTGTCGCCCTGGCCGCGCGGCGCAAACACGTCCCCGCCAAACGCATCATCGTCATCCACGACGACATGGACTTCCCCTTCGGCACCGTGCGCGCCAAGCAGGGCGGCGGCCACGGCGGCCACAACGGCCTCAAGAGCATCATCAAGGAGCTTGGCTCCGACGCGTTCAGCCGCGTGCGCATCGGCATCGGCCGGCCGCAGGACTCCGAGGAAGACCCCCGCGAATGGGTGCTCACCCCCTTTGACGAACCGGAAGAAGACGTCTCCGCGATCATGGGCACTGCCGCCGCCTGCGCCGAGTCGATCATCGCCGACGGCATCGAAGCGGCGATGAACCGGTTCAACAGTTAAGAATGATTAAGCGGTTTTCCGGTTTCCCGCGAAAACCCTTACACTCTATTAAGAACCTTTCATAGCCGCATCGTATTGATCGGTATACTACCGTGGCGGCGCCCAACCTATCTGTCGCTAGCGTCAGCTCTCGCCGAGGGCGAGGCCCGCGCCTATGCCCCTTCCTTTTTTCAGGGATGCCTGCTGGCCTCGCTTCACGAGGAGCTCTGGTCCGACGAGGTGCTGCTGGTGGTGGCGCCGGGTCCGGCCGAGGCTTCACGGCTGGCCGACGACCTCAAGGCATTTGCCGGGGAGGCGCCGGTGCATCTGCTGCCGGCGAGAGGTTCCGCGCCCGGCAGCCAGATGGTTCCCTCCAGCCAGGCGGTGGGCTTGAGGCACGCGGCGCTGGCGGGGCTGGGGGCGGCGCAGGGCGTCCAGGGGCAGGGCAGCAAGGCACAAGGCAGCAAGGGGCAAGGCGGTAAGATGCAGGGGAAGCCCGGCATCGTCGTCGCCGAGACGGCGGCCCTGCAGGAGCGGGGGCTCGACCCGAACGTGTGGCCCGAGCCGCTGGCGATCAGCGGCTCGCATGACCCCGGTTATGAAACCGTTATCGAGGCGCTGGCGGCGCTGGGTTACGAGCGGGTCCCGCAGGTCGAGGACCGCGGCCAGTTCGCCGTGCGCGGCGGCATTATCGATTTCTTCCCCTCGACCGACTCCACGCCGGTGCGCCTGGAATACTGGGGCGACGAATTTGATTCCCTCAAGAGGTTTTCCCCCTATACGCAGCGGTCGCTGCTGGCTGAAGAGGCCGTGACCGTATACGCGGCCAGGGAGCCGGAGAGCTCGATTGGCAGCGAGCCAGGGGAAGACACAGCGGGCGAGGACGAAAAGCCCAATGAAGTTTTACTGAGTACGATCGGCTCCGGCTGCAGGCTGGTGCGGCTCGATCCCGAGCGGGCGGCCAGAGCGGCCGTTTCGAACTGGGAAGACGCCGTGGATACTTCCTCCGAGGAAGAAGCCGCGGCTCAGCTGATTTCCCCGGAAGAACTGGAAGAGCGGCTGGCCAATGCCGGCATCTTGGGAAGTGCCAGGACTCGGGCAGCGAGGGCGAGGACCGGCGCCGCCCTCATCCTCGAGAGCCTGCCGGCGGAGCAGTCGTTTTCTTTTAACGTCAGCGGCTTCACCTTCGCTTCGCGCAAGCCCGCCGAGGCACTGAGACAGATCAACCGCATGGTCAAAGAGGGCTTCCGCATATTCGTGCATTTTTCCAGCGAGGGCGCCGCCAAGCGCGCCGAGCATCAGCTCGAGGGAAGCGCCCGGTTGCTGAAGCGCGGCGACCTGGTTCCGGACGGTCCTGGCGCCTATCTGCTGGCGGCGCCGACCCCGGCCGGTTTCATCAGCCGCGAGCTCAAGCTCGCCGTCTGCGGCGAACGTGCCCTGATACGGCCGAGCCGCGCCGCCCGCAGCCAGCAGCTGACCATCGCCGGGCGGGCGATCATGAGCTTCCGCGACCTGACGCCGGGCGATTTCATCGTCCACGAGGACCACGGCATCGGCGTCTTTGAATCAGTGGAGACCAAGACGGTTACCGGCATCACCCGCGACTACCTGCACCTGCGCTTCAAGGGCGACGACCGCCTGTTCGTTCCCCAGGAGCAGATCTCCAAAGTCTCGCGTTACGTGGGGGCGCAGTCGGGCGAGCCGCCGCTCAACAAGCTGGGCGGCCGCGCCTGGGAGCTGGCCCGGGCCAAGGCCCGTGGCGCGGCCCGCGAGATGGCCGGCGAGCTGCTGCAGCTTTATTCCGTGCGCCAGAACCTGGCCGGATACGAGTTCGGCCCCGACGACCAGTGGCAGACCGAGCTGGAAAAGGCCTTCCCCCACGAGGAGACGCCCGACCAGGCCTCGGCGATCGAGGACGTCAAGGACGACATGGAGTCGCCGCATCCGATGGACCGCCTCATCTGCGGGGACGTCGGCTATGGCAAGACCGAGGTGGCGCTGCGGGCCGCGTTCAAGGCGGCCTCGCAGGACAAGCAGGTGCTGATGCTGGTGCCGACGACGATCCTGGCGCTGCAGCACTTCAATACTTTCAGGGAACGTTTCGCGGCGTATCCGGTCAACGTCGAGATGATCTCGCGCTTTCGCACCCAGGCCGAGAGCCGGCGCATCGCCGCCGCTTTCAGCGAAGGGACCGTGGACGTGCTCATCGGCACCCACCGGCTGCTCTCGACCGACGTCGTGCCCCACGACCTGGGGCTGGTCATCGTTGATGAAGAGCAGAGATTTGGTGTAGCGCAGAAGGAGATGCTCAGGCAGCTGCGGCTGCAGGTGGACGTCTTGAGCCTCTCGGCGACGCCGATCCCGCGCACGCTGCAGATGTCGCTCTCGGGGATCCGCGACATCTCGGTGATGGAGACGCCGCCGGCGGGCCGCTATCCGATCAGGACCTACGTCGGCGAGTACGAGGATGAGTCGGTGACCCAGGCGATCGCGCGCGAGGTGGCGAGAGGCGGGCAGGTATTCTTCCTGCATAACAGGGTGGAATCCATCGCCGAAAAGGCCAACGAGCTGCAGGCGCTGATGCCTGATGTCAGGTTCCTGGTGGCTCACGGGCAGATGCACGAGAAGGAGCTCGAGACGGTGATGGTGGCATTCCTGAACCGTGAGGCCGACGTGCTGGTTTGTACCTCGATTATCGAGAGTGGTCTGGACATCCCCACGGCCAATACCCTCATCGTCGATCGCGCCGACATGCTGGGGCTGGCGCAGCTCTACCAGATCCGCGGCCGCATCGGGCGCTCGGACGTGGTCGCCCATGCTTATCTTTTCTATCCGCCTTTCGCTGAACTGACACGTGAGGCGATGGCGCGGCTTTCTACCTTGAGCGATTACACCGAGCTGGGCTCGGGCTTCCGCATCGCCATGCGCGACCTCGAGATCCGCGGCGCCGGCAACCTGCTGGGCGACGAGCAGTCCGGGCATGTGGCCGCGGTCGGCTTCGACATGTACTGCGACCTGCTGCGCCAGGCGGTGGCCGAGCTGCAGGGACAGCCGGTCGAGGAGTTCCGCGTGGCCCGGCTCGAGATCGACGTCGACGCCTACATTCCGGGCGATTATGTTCCCTATGAAGCGGCGCGGATCGATGTGCACCACCGCATCGCCGGCGCCCGCGACGAGGAATCGCTGGAGCGATCTCCGACGAGCTGCGCGACCGTTTCGGCGAGATCCCGGAAGTGGTGGAGAACCTGATCGAGATGCAGCGGGTCCGTCTGAAGGCCGCGGTCATGGGCGCCGCCACGGTAGTATACCGGCGGGGAAGGCTGGAGCTGGGGGACATCCGCCTGGAGAACGAGCAGCGCCAGGCGCTGGAGGAGGCGGAGCTGCAATTCGCTTATCATCCGCTCCGGCGCCTGTTAGTATTATGGCCGCCGGAAGAGGAGTCGCTCTCTACGCTAAGCACAACGCTTGATGCTATAATTGATCGTCTTTTTACTTCGGTGGCAAACCTGTAGTCTGATGGGAGACTTAATATGATCAAGAAAATCATTCCTGTAATTCTGATCCTGGCGGCGGTGCTGGTATGGGCCGGCTGCGGAGGCCTTCCCAAGAGCGCCGTGGCTTCGGTCAACGGCAAGGTCATCACCCGTGAGGACCTCGACCGCGCCGTTCAGGATCTGCAGAGCCAGTACGGCCAGAGCCTGCCGGCCAGCGATTCGCCGCAATATGCCGACCTGCAGAAGCAGGTTGCCGAGCGCCTGGTGAACGAGGAGATCCTCTGGTTCGAGGCCGACAAGATGAACATCACCGTCAGCGATGACGAGATCAACCAGCAGATCGACCAGTACAAGCAGCAGACCGGCGGCGAAGACGCCTTCAACCAGAAGCTGCAGGACAACAACATGACCCTGGACCAGCTCAAGGACCAGGTCCGCAAGGGGCTTCTGTTCCAGAAGCTCTATCCCGAAGTGACCAAGGACGCCGCGCCGGTTACCGACGCACAGGCCAAGGCCTACTACGATGCCAACCCGACTCAGTTCCAGAAGCCCGAGCAGCGCCATGTGTGGCATATCCTCGTGGCCGACGAGGCTACGGCCAATTCGATCAAGGCCCAGCTTGATGCCGGCGCTGATTTCGCGACGCTGGCCAAGCAGAACTCGACCGATCCGGGCAGCAAGGACAAGGGCGGCGACCTCGGTCTGGTGCCGTCGCAGAACAGCGGCTTCGTGCCCGAGTTCGAGACGGCCATGGATGCCCTGGCTGTCAACCAGATCTCGGCGCCGGTGAAATCACAGTTCGGTTATCACATCATCAAGGTGACCGAGATTACGCCTCCGGGTCAGCAGACCTTCGATGAGGCCAAGGCCGACCTCGAGCAGGGGCTGGCGATGGACAACCAGCGAACCGCCTTCGAGGCCTGGTTCAACGGCGTCAAGGGCAACTACGAGATCGAGTATGCCGACGACTTCAAGCCGACGCCGACGGATACGACTCCGACGACGAATACGACTCCGACGACTGATACCACCGGCGCAGCTCCGGCCACGGACACGACCCAGGCTCAGCCGCAGACCGCGCCGTAAGGCTGCTTTACACGGCGACCGCCAGCGCGGCCGTCATGCGATAGAATCCAGGGGCGCAAGCGAAGCTTGCGCCCCTGTTGTATTTAATGATGCATTCAACAACGGATCTACCGACGGCCCTGGATTCAATGGCGGTTTCTTGCCAGACAGAAAAGGAATAGGCGGCCTTGAGCGCAGACAATCAAGAACCCGATCGCGAGCGGCTGGCCGCGGTGCTGCTCGAGCTCGATGAGGTCGTGCGGCGGCTGCGGCGTGACTGTCCCTGGGACCGCGAGCAGAGCGTCAACGACATCGTCACCCACACGCTCGAGGAGACCTTCGAGCTGATCGACGCCGCCCACGCCGGCAATGGTGAGGAGGTCACCGGCGAGCTGGGCGACCTGCTCTTCCACATCTTTTTCATGGCCTACCTGGCCGAGGAGAACGGCTGGAGCGACCTGGCCGGCATCACCCGCGGCATCATCGACAAGCTGGTGCGCCGGCACCCCCACGTCTATGGCGAGGCGGCCGCCGGGAGCGCCGCCGATGTCGTCGACCGCTGGGAGCGCATCAAGCGCGAGAAGGAAGGCCGCCAGGGTATCTTCCATGACGTTCCATCATCGCTGCCTTCGGCGCTCTTCGCCCAGCGGCTGCAGGCGCGGGCCGCCGCGGTCGGCTTCGACTGGGACCTGGCCGAGCCGGTCTTCGAGAAGATCGAGGAAGAGACCGCCGAGCTCAGGGAGGCGCTGGCGGCCGAGGCGCCTCAGCCCGAGGGCACCGACAAGAAGCGCGGCCCGGAGACCGAGGCCTACCATGAGGTCGGCGACATGCTCTTCGCGGTGGTGAACCTGTCCCGCAAGCTGCGGGTCGATCCCGAGCTGGCCCTGCGCAGCGCCGCCGGGCGTTTCCGCGGCCGGGTCGAGATGGCGGCGGAGCTGGCGGCCGGAGACGGCGAGGACTTCAAGAGTTTGCCACTGGACCGTCAGGAAGAATATTATCAGCGGGCTAAAAAACTCTAGGAGGTATTCCCCATGTCCATGATCATTGACGTTCACGCGCGGCAGATCCTCGATTCGCGCGGCAATCCCACCGTGGAAGTGGAAGCCGAGCTGGCCGACGGCTCGACCGGCCGCGCCGCGGTGCCCTCAGGCGCCTCGACCGGCACCTTTGAAGCGGTCGAGCTGCGTGACGGCAACAAGAAGATCTACGGCGGCAAGTCGGTGCTAAAGGCCGTCGATAATGTCAACGGCCCCATCGCCGAGGAGATCGTCGGCCTGGAGGCCAGCTCCCAGCGCGACCTCGACGAGATCCTCATCGCCCTGGACGGCACTCCCAACAAGGGCAAACTCGGCGCCAACGCCATCCTCGGCACTTCGCTGGCGGTCGCCCGCGCCGCCGCGGTCAGCGCCTGCCTGCCGCTCTGGCAATACCTGGGCGGCGTCGGCGCGCACGTGCTGCCGGTGCCGATGATGAACATCCTCAACGGCGGCGCCCACGCCGACAACAACGTCGACATCCAGGAATTCATGTGCGTGCCCGTCGGCGCCAAGAGTTTCGCCGAGGCGCTGATGATGGGCGCGGGTGTCTTCCACGCGTTGAAGGGTGTCCTGCAGAAGGACGGCCACAACACCAACGTCGGCGACGAGGGCGGCTTCGCCCCGAACCTGGGCTCGAACACCGAGGCGGTCGAGTACATCATCAAGGCGATCAGGAAAGCGGGTTACAAGCCGGGCAAGGACGTTTCCATCGCCATGGACCCGGCCGCCAGCGAATTCTTCAAGAACGGCAAGTACGTGCTGGCGGGCGAGGGCCGCAGCCTGTCGCCCAAGCAGATGGTTGACTTCTACGCCGACCTGGTTGAGAACTATCCCATCGTTTCCATCGAGGACGGCATGGCCGAGGAGGACTGGAAAGGCTGGTCGCTGCTGACGGAAAAGATAGGCGGCCGCTGCCAGCTGGTCGGCGACGATCTGTTCGTGACAAATACCGAGAGGCTAAAAAGAGGAATTGACGCCGGCGTGGCAAATTCTATACTCATCAAAGTGAACCAGATCGGTACGCTATCGGAAACTCTGGACGCGGTCTCGATGGCGCTGACGGCAGGATACACGGCGGTCATCTCGCACCGTTCGGGCGAGACTGAAGACACGACCATCGCCGATATCGCGGTAGCCACCAACGCCGGCCAGATCAAGACAGGGGCTCCATCCCGTACCGACAGGGTTTGCAAATACAACCAACTGTTGCGCATTGAGGAGCAGCTGGGCGACGTGGCGATTTATCCTGGCGCCACGGTTTTTCCCCAGGTCCAGTAGCCCGGCGGCGCGCGGCGGCCTTTGAGGCCGTCTCGCACCAGAACCGCCCTGATGGCGGTCCGCTTGGCCGGGAGCTCCGAGGAACCGGAGGCTGGGTTGTGATACAAGCACCAGTACGAGGCCGCGGGCGGCGGTCGTGCCCTCCTGTCCCTAAATCCGTGCAACGGCGGTATGTCCCTGGGTGGGACTGCCATTACGGAATATAAGGGAAAGGAGGTGTTGTATGTCGGTTGATAATATGGTCGAGTTGACGGACGCTAATTTCGAGTCCGAGGTGCTCCAGTCGGATCTGCCCGTCTTGGTGGACTTTTGGGCCGAGTGGTGCGCGCCGTGCCGGATGGTGACTCCGGTCATCGAAGAGCTGGCGATCGAGATGGCGGGCCGCATCAAAGTCGCCAAGCTGAACGTTGATCAGAATCGCGAGACGGCGACCAAGTATGACATCATGAGCATCCCCACGGTGATCCTATTCGAGGGTGGCACTGTCGGCAAACAGGTAGTAGGAGCGCTTCCCAAGGAATCATTGTTGCGGGAACTGGAACTGGAGTAAGTTTTTGGGTAGGAGCAGCATTACGGGCGGACGGCAGGCGATAAATCGCCTGCCGTCCGCCCGCTGCTATGCTAGACTATTTCCATAATGAAGTGCGTCAACCATCCCTCCGTGGAAGCCAACGTTAGGTGCAGCAACTGTGGCGATCCCATCTGCCCTGACTGCATGATCTTCGCGCCTGTCGGCGTAAAATGCCCCAAGTGCGGAAAGCTGCCGAAATCGGCGCTGGTGACGGTGAAGCCGGAGAGGGTGCTGCTGTCGGTTATCCTGGGCCTGGTCAGCGCCGTCGTCGGCGGCTACATCTTCGGACTGGTGCTGATGGCGATCGGCTTCCTGGCTTTTATCGTGGCTTTCGTCCTGGGCATGGGCATCGGCGAAGCAATCTCCTGGGCCAGCGGCCGCCACCACGGGCGCAACCTGGCGGTGTGGGCGGCAGCCTGTGCCGCCCTGGCGGTATTCTTCGGGATCTGGGGAAGGGCTACGGGTTTCACGGCTTCGGCGCCGGGGTTAAGGTACGCGCTGACCGCTTACAGCTTCTGGGGATTCATCTGGATGGCCGTGGCGGCCTACGGAAGCTGGCAGCGCAACGCCTGAGGCGCTTCCTCGCGGGTCCCCTCTTCCAAGAATTAGCGGACAGGCGCTCCCGGTGCGGACGCGGTCTCGGTAGCTTCGAGCTCATCGGCGAAGATGGCGTCGACGCGTGACATGGTGACGACGACGAAAGCAGGCTCGTCGATGACGAGTCCGGTCGTGCGCTCGAAGATGCGCGCTGAAGACAGCGTCAGCCGGTCTCCCGACAGGGAATGGATGTAATCCGAAGCCCGGCGCGAGGTCGAACGCGTATCGGCGGCGTAAAAGGCGATGCCCGTGATCTTGAGGCCGCCGGCATATGCCGTTATCTGAAAACGGCGATGGCCGCTGCCGGCCCTGTAAGCTGAGAGTGCGTTTTCGGTCGGTTCCGGCATACTTATCCCCTTCAGTCTTGTCTTGGTTTCCTGAGGTTATGAGTCCCTGGCGTGCTGGAGCTTTGGGCTTTTAGCGCACCGAGGCCTTTATCCTGGTCTTTCCACCGGCGCGTAATCTTTTCTTGCCGGCGCCGGGAGAATCCTCGTTCTCCCACTTGCCGCAGCGCCCGCCCCAGCGCGCCAGCGTCTTGCCGTCGACCTTGATGCGTACGATCTCGCAAGTGTTAGAGCACCCGTTACAGTTGAAGGTCGAGGTCTCGTATACGAGATCGGACACGTCAAAACTGTTGAAGCTGGTCTCTCCGGGCTCCAGCTCCAGCTCCATCGCCAGGATGGCCGAGCCGATGGCGCCCATGACGTTATGGTGGACCGGCACCGTCACCTCGATCTCAAGCGCGTCCTCGAAGGCCCGCTTCATGCCGGCGTTGGCGGCGACGCCGCCCTGGAACACCACCGGCGACTTGATCTCCTTGCCCTTGGCGAGGTTGTTGAGATAATTGCGGACCAGCGCGTGGCAGAGTCCGTAGATGATGTCCTCGACGACGATGCCCACCTGCTGCTTGTGGATCATGTCGGATTCGGCGAATACAGAGCAGCGGCCGGCGATGTGGGCCGGGCTCTCGGAACGCACGGCGTAGGTGCCGAAGTCCTCGATGGGAATGCCCAGGCGCGCCGACTGATGATCGAGGAAGGAGCCGGTGCCGGCGGCGCAGACCGAGTTCATGGCGAAATCGGTGACGATGCCGTCGCGCAGCACGATCAGCTTGGAATCCTGCCCGCCGATCTCGAGCACGGTGTTTACATCGGGTAATACTTGTGAGGCAGCGACGGCGTGCGCCGTGATCTCGTTCTTGACCACGTCGGCGCCGACGATGATGCCGGTCAGATGCCTGGCGCTGCCGGTGGCGCCGACGCCGCGGACCTCGATCTCCTGGTCCGCGAGCAGGTCGGTGAGCTCGCGCAGCCCTTCCTGAACGGCCTTGATCGGCTGGCCCTGGGTGCGGCGGTAGATGGCCGCGAGCACGTTGGCGTGCTCGTCGAGGATCACCAGGTTGGTGCTGACCGAACCGACGTCAATGCCGAGATAACCTGTTTTTGCGGGAATATCCATTCTTCTCCTTTAAGCGTTTGTCCCCACGAGGCTGAGGCCCCGCCTGGCGGACAGCAGGTCCAGGAACGCTTCTACGCGCGTGATCACGCCGGCGCGCCCGGTCTGCTCGTCGAAGGCCAGCGTCAGCACGGGAATGTCGTGATCGCGCTGGACCTTGGGGATGATGCTGGTGGCGATGTTCTCCGGCATGCAGCCAAAAGGCAGCAGCTGTATTATACCGTCGAATTTACGCTCGGCCATCAGCACGATGCTGCCGATGGTCTCGCGGCCCTCGCCGCCGACGTTGTGATTGAGATAGGGAGCGGCCTTGCCGTCGACGATATCCTTGTGGAAGCCGTAGATCTTGTTGTCGCGGCCTGGCGCAATCCAGTCGGTCACCCAGACGCTGCGCTCGATATACACGCCCATGTGGCCCAGGGCCTCTTCCAAACCAAAATTACTGAACGGCTCCAGCAGCAGGAAGAACTCGCCCACGATTCCGACCTTGAGCACCCGCCGCTCCGGATCCTGCTCGACGTTATCGATCAGGGCCAGCGCCTCGCGCCCGGCCTCCTCGATCTCCTCGGTGGTGAAGGCCTGCGTCAGCATTTTTTCAGCTTCCCTCAAGGCCCGGGTGGTATCGCCGTGGTTGACCTCGTAGGCGCGCACCTGGAGCGTGCGCTTGTGGATCTGGTCGAAGGCGCGTCCCTTGGTGAAAGAGACCTTGAGGATCTTCCAGAGCTTGCGCAGGCTCAGGCTGCCTGGCGAAAGCGTTTCAAAAGTCTTGTAGAAGGCCCATTTGCCGTCGCCGAAGGGCTCGAGCATCATGAACCTGAAATCATATCCCAGGTCTCTGAGGATGCGCTCCTCGACGATGCCGTAATAGCCGAAGCGGCAGGGTCCGTGGCCGCCGGCCATGATCAGGGTGTCGGCGCCCATGTCCAGCCCCTGGATGAAGTTGCCAATGTTGATCTTCAGCGGCAGGCAGGCGAATTCAGGGCTGTGCTTGGCGCCGATGGTAAGTGTCTTGGTGGTTGTCGGCGGCGGCTTGACGTATTCGACGCCGAGGCGGCCGAAGAGGTCGTCGAGCATCCAGTGCAGGTGGCCCATGTGCGGGCAGGTTACTTTCATCAGTTCATTTCCTCGCAGAGCATAATGCCGGAAGCGGTCATCAGGCGACCGCCTCAGCCGGTTTTTTCTTTCTCATCAGCATGTCCGTGAAGGCCTCGATGCGGGTTACCAGTCCGGCCTCGCCGCTATGCTCGTCGATCGTCAGCGACATCAGCGGCACGTTATGGGTGCGGGCCCGGTGCTCGATCAGCACCTGCACCAGTGAGTCCGGGCCGCAGGCGAAGGCGAGCACGTAGATGACGCCGTCGACCATGCGGTTCCTGGTCCAGTGATTGACCGCGCCCATGATCTCCTTTTCGTAGGTCCAGTAGAGCTGCTTGGGCACGTCGGTGGCCTCCTGCATCAGCACGTGATGGTCGGTCATCTCCGGCACCACCAGGTCGGCGCCCATCTCCTCGAGCCGGGCGATGAGGTTCTGGGTGATGTAGCCGTCATAAATGTTGTAGGGATGGCCCAGCAGCCCGATGCGCTTGCGCTCCTTTTTCTCTATCTTCCAGCGGGGGCGGTTGAGCCGGCTGGCGGGAAGCAGGTCGAGCGGCGTGCGGCCGGCGACCAGGCTCTTCTGATAATCCTTCTGCGCCCTGGTGGCGGCTTCCAGCGCCGAGACCGCGTCGAGCACGCTCAGTCCGAATTCCTCGCGGGCGAAATTGATCAGCTGCCATTTGAACTCGCGGGGTTTTTCCCGCTGATTGAGCTTGGGGGTCAGCAGGGGCGGCAGCTCCAGCTGGTCGGCTACAGCCGCGACCATGTCGGGCAGCCCCAGGAACTTGGGGCAGGTATAGGCCCGCTCCTCGACGCTGACGACGCGTGGCACGAACAGGGCGTCGACCTTGCCGCGGAGCGCCATGCAGTGACCGTAGAACGCCTTGACGGGGACGCAGAGCTCGTTCTCGGCGACCTCGACTCCCCAGGAGAGGATCTTCTTGTTGGTCAGGGGTGATGTCTCCACTTCCAGGCCGAGTTCGGCCAGGAAGGTCTTCCAGAAGGGAAGATATTTGTAGTAGAGCAGGGACCTCGGGATACCTACGCGCATGATGGCTCCGGCCGGATAGTTAAACAGGGACCGGGGAGCCATCCTCGAAGGGAGGCAGATAACCCGGCGTTTCTTAAATGGAGGCTTCCCATTAAAGCTTTGTTTAAACCGGGGGACCCGGAAAACAACGCCCTCGATATTAAGGCAAAAACGGCATTATAGCAACGTTTGGAGCGGCCGGGCGGGTTCAATCGGTGCTTCCGATCGACCGGTTTTCATCATCTTTCTTGTCTTCCGCGATGCGGTCGTCGACTTTATGGCGCAGCTCTTTGACCTCCTGGCCGATGTCGCCGACCTTCTCCTCGAGCATGCGGTGGTCTTCGAGTTCTTCTTCGGCCTGCTCCTCCACCTCTTCCTCGAATTCCCGGGCGCCGCTGCGGACCTGATCGAACTTCAGGCCCTCCCGCAGCAGGCAGCTGCTGCCTCCGACCAGGCCGATCGAACCTTCGATTATCTGCAGCCCGACCGAGAAGGCCAGGGCGGTCGTTTTGGGAATTCCATAAGTGACGGTCAGGGGGATGACGGTGGCCAGCTGGAAGACGCCGACGTTCCCCGGCGTTGCCGGCAGCGCGCCGGCGACGTTGATGAGGATAAGCAGCAGCAGCGCTCCCAGGAAACCGATGTATCCCAGGTGGAAGGCGTGCAGCGAGAAGAATACCGCCGTCAGCTGCGCCAGCCACGAAGTCGCCGTCGTCAGGCAGATGAGGACGACGCGGCCGGGGCTGCGCAACACCTTCTGCCCCTCGCTGAAGCGGGCGACGACGCCGTAGAAGCGGATACTCCAGCGGCGCCACCAGGGATGATGTTCCTCCAGGCTTGCCTCCGCCTGTTCCGCGGTCTCGGTGATACGCTCGCGCTTGATCTCCAGGACCACCATGGCGATGGCGAAAAAGCCGCTGATCACCAGCAGCACGATGGCGCCCTTGTCGGCCCAGCCAGGAAGGTCCATGTGGACCACGCCGTAAATGACGATCGTGGCCATGGCCACGCCGTCGAAGACCCGCTCCAGGACGATGGTGCCGAAGACCGTGGAGCGGGAGACCGCGTGCCCCAGCATGCTCTCCCGGCGGCTGATGACAAAGGCGCGAGCCAGTTCGCCCAGGCGGGCGGGGACGATCAGGTTGACCAGAAAGCCGATCATGAGGGCTGAGGTCAGGTCGCGCCAGCGCCCCTTGATGCCGTCGAAAGTAAAGTCGAAGATTATCTTCCAGCTGGCGACCTTGAGCATGATCGAGGTCAGGTTGGCGATGATTGCCAGAAAGACGAAGGTCCAGGAGACGTTGATGAAGGCCCGGTAGAGCTCGTCGTATTCGACATGGAAGAAGAGGACGTAGAGGACTATGGCCACTGTCAGCAGCTGCAGCCCGTAGCGGCGTAAAATTTTAAAGACCTGGCTCAAAACCCGTCCGCCTCCCGCCGGTTTACAGCCCCGTTCACAGAGTCTCTTCCTCCCGCAGCATCTGCTCCACGGTCACGAACTGAAGGCCCCTGGCCTTGGCGTCCCGGATTATCTCGGCGACCGCCTCGACCGTCTGCGAGCGGTCCTCGTCTGACGGTCCGCTCCAGCCGTCGTGCAGCAGCAGGATGTTTCCCGGCCTCAGTATCTCCCTGGTCCGCGAGATTATGGTTCCCACTCCGGGCGAAGCCGTATCCCATACGCCCTTCGACCAGCCGGTGACCAGGTAGCCCCGGCGGGATAGAGCCCTGAGCGCCAGGGGGCTGAGCCAGCCGTGGGGGGCCCGGAAGACCGGGGCGGGATCGGCGACGCCTGCGTCCCTGAGGGCGCTGTCGGCGGCGTCCACCTGGGCCAGCGCCTGCCTGCCGCTGGCGAACATCATGATGGAATGGTCGAAGCCGTGGTTGCCCACCCGGTGGCCTTCGACCTCGATGCGCTTGACCAGTTCCGGGTGGCGCCGGGCGTTCTCGCCCAGGACGAAGAAAGTCGCGGGGACCCCTTCCTTCTTGAGGGTATCGAGGATCTGCGCCGTGTAGGGCGCCCGGGGGCCGTCGTCAAAGGTGAGCGCGATGCGGTTGCCCTCACGGCGGCCGCTGTAATAAGGCTTGCCGCCGAGGGGAAAATTCGGCACGAGGGTCGAGTAGACGAAGAGGCCGTCGGCGATGGCGCCGCCCAGCAACAGGCGTATGCCCAGACGGCGCTGTCCGTGGTGATGGTACAACCAGTGGGAGATGGCGGCGATGGTGAGGAAGAAGCCGCCGGCGAGCGAGCCCAGGACTGACAGGGCCCGGCGCTTAGTCATTCAGCGCGAAGATCTTCTCCGGGGCGGGATCCTCCTTGAACACATCCAGCTTGCGCCCCATCAGCTCCAGGTAGTACTGCTCGACCCTGCTTGCCACCAGGTCCCAGGAGAAGGCTTCCTCCGCGGTCTTCCTTCCCTCCCGGCCCATGCGTTGCCGCAACTCGGGATCCTTCAGCAGCCGCATCAGCGCTTCGGCAAAACCGGCAGCCGCGGTCTCGGGAACCAGGATTCCCTGCTTGTTGTCTTCCATGACCAGCCGGTAGCCGTTGATGTCAGAGGCCACGATCGGCGTGGCCGAGGCCATCGCCTCGAGCAGCACCACGCCGAAAGAGGCCTTGGTGCAGGGAGTGCAGTAGATGTCGGCGGTGGAGTAAAAATTGGGCCGGCCGCCGTTGACGAGTCCGGCGAAATGTATGTCCTTGCTCAGCCTGCGGTCCACCAGGGTGCGGTAGTAAGGCCTCAAGGGGCCGTCGCCGACGACGATCAGGCGGCAGTTGTCGAACTGGCTCTTGACGATCCTGAAGGCGTTGAGCATGGTCTTCAGGCCGTTGCGCGGATCGAAGCGCCCGACGAAGAGGATGTTGAGCTTATCGTCATCGAACTGCGGCAGCTGCGGCGCCTCGGGGCGGAAGTAGCTGGTGTCGACGCCGTTGGGGATGACTTTGTAATCGGTGTCGAAGTAACGCGACAGGGCCTCGACGCAGGCGTCGGAAACCACGATCTTGCCGTCCATCATGTTCATGCTCTCCATGAACTTCTTCTTCAGCAGGCCGTAGCCGTGGCTGCGGTCGAAATAAGTGTGGAAGGTCCCCACGGTCACCGGCGCCTTGGAGCGGCGCACGGCCAGCAGCGGCAGGATCGGCGTCAGCGGCGAATGCGCGTGGATGACATCGAACTGCTCGCGCTCGAAGAACTTCCCCAGGTTGTCGCCGAGGCTCTTGCCCAGCGTCACCCGCGCGAAGGAGCCGTTGGAATAGATGGGGATGCCTTTGCCGAATCGCTCGACGGTGAAATTGAGGGGATCGTCGGGGTAATGATGGTGCTTGCGGGGCTTGAGATTATGGGTGACGACAGTGACCTCGTGACCCTTCCTGCTTAGGGCGCCCGCGAGATTGTGCACGTGCTCGGTGATGCCACCAAGCAGGGGATAATAATACTCAGTTACTAGAGCTATTTTCATTTTAAATTAGTACCCCCGCGGTCAAAGCGCGAAACGGTACTTAAAGATCGTATTGACGGTCTGAATCTTACTAGAAACGGGCCGGGTTTGCTACCTGGGGGCCCGATCGGGGGCCTTGGAATCTCCCTTTTGCTATACTATAAAGTCGGTTTGCACCATTCAGGTGCAAGAAGGAGGATTGATCCAGGTTGCCAATCTATGAGTACAGGTGCCTCAAATGCGGGCACCAGTTTGAAAGAATGCAAAAAATAGCCGATCGGCCTGTGAGCCGTTGTGAGAAATGCAACGAGCGGGTGACCCGGGTGTTCCATCCCGTCGCCATCCACTTCAAGGGTAGCGGTTTTTATTCCACCGATTACGGCAAGAAGCGGAGCGATTCGCGCCAGAAGACCGCGGAAGAGTCCAGGGGCGGCAGCAAGCCGGCCAAGAAGGACAAGGGCAAGCAATCCCGCAAGAAAGCAACGGCGGCCGGCAGCAAGGAAGGTTAAGCCGGCGTTGAAGGTCCTGGTCACCAACGACGACGGCATCTCTTCGCCCGGCCTTTTCGCGGTGAAGCAGGCCATGGAACGCTGCGGCGAGGTCGCGGTCATCGCCCCGGACAAGAACCGCAGCGCCATCGGCCGCGGCATCACCATCGGCGAATCCCTCAACGTGCAGGAAGTCTCCTTCCCTGACGGCTCCAGCGGCTACTCCGTCGACGGCACTCCGGTCGACTGCGTGCGCCTGGCGGCGCTGGGTTTCCTTGACTGGGAACCCGATATCGTGGTCTCGGGAATCAACCTCGGCCCCAACCTCGGCGACGACATCACCTATTCGGGAACCGTGGCCGCGGCCTTCGAGGGCATCCTGCTGGGCACGCCCGCGATCGCCGTCTCGATCGAGCGCCCCGGCGGCTGGAAGGAGACCGGCAACGAGGGCGTCTTCCATTTTGATACCGTGGCCGATTTCACGTCGCGTCTGGCGGAAGCTGTGCTCGGCAACAGCCTCCCCGGGCCGGTGCTGCTTAACATCAACTCGCCGAACCTGCCGTCCGCGGAGATAAGAGGCGCGGCGGTTACCCGGCTGGGCAAGCGCATCTACCGCGACGAGCTGATCGAGGAGGGCGGCGACGGCAACGGCCACCGGCGATACCACATCTACGGCGATGATCCCTCTTACCACGAGGAAGAGGGCACAGACTTCCACGCGCTGGCCGAGGACAAGATCTCGGTTACTCCCATCCACTTTGCCCTCACCAACCTCGCCGGCATGGAGCTCATACAAGAACTGGGCCTCGACACGCTGCTGGACAACGGGCGCAACGGCTGCCAGGGGGCATCTTGAAACTTCCAAAAAAATGTTTTCAGGGGTTCATCTTCGACCTCGACGGCACCCTGGTCGATACCTCGGAGCTGATCACCCGCTCTTTCCGGCACGCCGCGCGCGAGGTCCTGGGGGAAGTAAAACCGGACGAGGTGCTGATCGCCAACGTTGGCCAGCCGCTGATGAAGCAGATGGAGCTGCTCGGCGGCGACAAGGCGCAGGAGCTTTATGACGTTTACCGCGAGTACAACCACGCCGTGCACGACGAGTACATCGCAGCATACGATGGGATCGATTCGCTGCTGGAAGAGCTGAGGCGCCGCGGCGCCAGGCTGGCCATCGTCACCTCCAAGAGCCGCGAGACGGTGGACATGGCCTTTCGCAGCATCCCCATCGAGCCGTATTTCGACGCCGTGGTCGCCGCTGACGACACCGACGAGCACAAGCCGAAGCCCAAGCCGATCCAGCTGGCGATGCGCCGCCTGGACCTGACTCCGGAAGAGTCGGTCTACATCGGCGACAGCCCTTTCGACATCCTAGCGGGCCAGGCGGCGGGAACCGCCACTGCGGCCGTCGGCTGGGGGATGTTCGCCCCGGTCCGCCTCAAGGAACTGGAGCCGGACTTCTATTTTGAAAAGCCGGATGAGATACTGGGACTCTGCCCCCAGGGCAGCCCCGGCAAATGAAGGCAGTCTCTTCGGGAAATAAACAAGCATGCGGCAACGGGCAAAGTGAAGGACCATCAATGAACGACAAAACGGGTAAAGTATTTCTTGTCGGCGCCGGACCGGGAGATCCCGGACTCTTCACCCTCAAGGGCGTGGAGTGCATGCGGCGTGCCGACGTCATCGTCTACGACTATCTCGCCGGCAAGCCCCTGCTCGGGTATGCCGCTCCCGGCGCCGAGCTCATCTACGTGGGCAAGAAGGGCGGCGACCATACCATGAAGCAGCCAGATATCAATCAGCTGCTCGTGGACAAGGCCCTGGCCGGCAACGTCGTCACGCGGCTCAAGGGCGGCGATTCGTTCATCTTCGGCCGCGGCGGCGAAGAGGCGTTGGCCTTGCATGAGGCGGGGGTACCCTTCGAGGTCGTTCCCGGCATCTCCGCCGGTTACGCCGTGCCGGCTTACGCGGGAATCCCCGTGACCCATCGCGGCATCACGACCGACATGGCCTTCGTGACCGGCCATGAGGATCCTACCAAGACCGAGTCGACTATCAACTGGGAGAAGCTCTCCACGGCCGTGGGCACGATCGTCTTCTTCATGGGCGTCAAGAACCTTCCCTTCATCGTTGAGAACCTGGTGAAGAACGGGCGCAGCCCGGAGACGCCGGTAGCGCTGATCCGCTGGGGCACGACCCCGCGGCAGGAGACTCTTACCGGCACGCTGTCAAATATCGTTCAATTAGTCAAGGACCGCGGCTTCAAGGCGCCGGCGATCACCATCGTCGGCGAAGTGGTGGCGCTGCGGGAGCAACTGCACTGGTTCGAGGACCGTCCCCTGTTCGGCAAACGCGTCGTGGTGACGCGCTCGCGCAGCCAGGCGAGCGACCTGGTGGCGGCGCTGGCGGCAGCCGGCGCGGTGCCGGTGGAATTTCCCACGATCAAGGTGACCGGGCCCGATGACGGCTACAAGGCCCTCGACGCGGCCATCGCCACCATGCGCGATGGCGTTGCGGCCGAAGGCGTAGCCGGCGAGGGCTCCGCGGCCCAGGGCGCGGCCGGCAACGGTGTCGCTTACGACTGGATAGTCTTCACCAGCGTCAACGGCGTCGAGCAGTTTTTCGAACGGCTGGACCTTGCAGGCGACGTTCGCGACCTCAAGGGGATCAAGCTGGGAGCCATCGGCCCGGCGACGGCCGCGTCGCTGGCGCGCCGCGGCCTCAGGATAGATTTCGTGCCCGCGGAGTACCGCGCCGAAGCTGTGCTCGAAGGCCTGCTCGAACGGGGAGCGGCCGGCGCCCGGGTGCTCATTCCCCGCGCCAGGGAAGCGCGCGAGGTGCTTCCGGAGAAGCTGGCCGAAGCCGGCGCCCAGGTCGAGGTCGTCAACGCTTACGAGACCGTGCTCGACGATTCCGGCTCGCAGGAGATGCGGGAAATGCTCTTGAGCGGGGAAATTGATATCATTACTTTTACCAGCTCATCCACGGTCAAGAATTTTGTGAAGCTCCTCGAAGACTTCGATTTCCAGGCTCTCCCCGGGAGTGTAACCATCGCCTGCATCGGCCCCGTGACTGCTGAAACCGCCAGGGACCTGGGTCTCCGGGTCGACCTGGTCGCCGGTGAGTACACCATCCCGGGGCTGGTCAAGGCGCTGACAAGGGAAGAAAAATGATCGACATCACCCGCCTATATTGCGACCGCGATACGCCCGCCGATTCGCTGCGTTACGGGCATGGCAACCAGAAGGACCAGGAGATGAAGGGCATGCCCTACATCCCGCGCCAGCCCAAGACCGCAGCCGAGCGCCGTCCCGTGGTCGCCTGGAACACCAGCCGCACCTGCAACCTCAAGTGCGTGCACTGCTACACCGACTCCGAATCGAAAAAATACGAGGGCGAGCTGACGACCGAAGAGGGCAAGGCCCTCATCGACGACCTGGCGCAGTTCCAGATACCGGCGCTGCTCTTTTCCGGCGGCGAGCCGCTGATGCGCAAGGATCTCTTCGAGCTGGTCGGCCACGCGGTCTCGCTGGGCATCCGCCCGACGCTCTCGACCAACGGCACGCTCATCACCCGCGACGTGGCCCAGACGATCAAGGACCTGGGCTTCACCTACGTCGGCATCAGCCTTGACGGCATCGGCGACATCAACGACGCCTTCCGCGGCCACAAGGGCGCCTTCGATAAGGCGATGGCGGGATTCCGCAACTGCAAGGCGGTCGAGCAGCGGGTCGGCCTGAGGCTGACGCTCACCCGGCACAACTACAAGGACCTCCACCGCATCTTCGACTTTATCGAGGCCGAGGGCATCGATAGAGCATGTTTCTACCATCTTGTCTATTCCGGGCGCGGCAAGGAGAGCGACGACCTCACCCATGAGGAGAGCCGCGACGCGCTCGACATCATCCTCGCCCGCACCAAGGACATGCACGACCGCGGCCTGGAAAAGGACATCCTCACCGTGGACAATCACGTCGACGGCATCTACCTGTACATGAAGCTGCTGGAGGAATCCCCGGAGCGGGCCGAGGCCGTGATGAAGCTGCTGAAATGGAACGGCGGCGGCCTCTACAGTTCCGGCGTGGGCTTCAGCGACATCGATTTCAAGGGCAACGTCCATGCCGACCAGTTCTGGATGCACTACAGCTTCGGCAACGTCCGCGAGCGGCCTTTCAGCGAGATATGGATGGACACCTCCGACCCGCTGATGGCCGGGCTCAAGGACCGGCGCAGCCACATCCACGGCCGCTGCGCTTCCTGCAAATGGTTCGATGCCTGCGGCGGCGCACTGCGCGTGCGCGCCGACCTGGTTTATGGCGACCCCTGGGCCCCCGATCCGGCCTGCTACCTCACCGACGAGGAGATTGGCTGAGCACGGACATCCAGGCGGGCCGGCGGGCGATCGTTCCGGGGGACATCCCGGTGGCGCCGGCCATCACGGCGGCAAGCCCGGCGAACAGCCGGCGCCGCGCCTGGTCGCCTGGGAAGTAACCCGCCGCTGCAACCTTTCCTGCCGGCACTGCCGCGCCGCGGCCAACAAGGGCCCCTATCCGGGCGAGCTCTCGACTGAAAAAGCCTTCCAGATAATCGACGAGATCGCGGCCGTGGGCAGTCCTATCGTCATCCTTACCGGCGGCGATCCCATGTTGCGCGAAAACGTTTTCGAGATCGCCCGCTACGGCACCGAAAAGGGCCTGAAGATGGTGATGTCCCCCTGCGGCACTCTTCTGAATGAGGAAAACGCCCGGCGGCTCAAGGAGTCCGGCATCGACCGCATCTCGCTGAGCGTCGACGGCGCCACCGCTGAGACCCACGACGCTTTCCGCCGCGTGCCCGGCGCCTTCGAAGAAGTCATGGACGGCATCAAGGCGGCCAGAAAGGCCGGCCTCGAGTTTCAGATCAACACAACCGTGACCAAAGTCAACCTGGCCGAACTGCCCGACATCCTGCAGCTGGCCATCGACCTGGGCGCGGTCGCTTTCCATCCATTCCTGCTGGTGCCGACCGGACGAGCCAAGGACGAGCTCGCCGACCAGGAGCTCTCGCCATCACAATACGAGGAGACCCTCAACTGGGTCTACGACCAGCGCGAGACCGTGCCGCTCAACTTCAAGCCGACCTGCGCGCCGCATTATTACCGCATCCTCAGGCAGAGGGCCCACGCCGAGGGCAAGAAGGTCACGGTGGAGACCCACGGCATGGACGCCATGAGCAAGGGCTGCCTCGGCGGCCAGGGCTTCTGTTTCATCTCCTACAAGGGCGAGGTTCAGATTTGTGGCTTCCTTGATGTAAAATGCGGCGACCTCAACGAGCAGAGCTTCGGCGACGTCTGGCATAACTCGCCGGTGTTCAGGGAGATGCGCGACCTCGAGGGTTATCACGGCCGTTGCGGCTATTGCGAATACCGCCGTTTCTGCGGCGGCTGCCGGGCGCGGGCCTACGAAGAAACAGGAGATTATCTGGCCGAAGAGCCTTACTGCGTGTACGAGCCCAAGGCCAGGAAAAAAACTTAGAATTCATGGCGCCGGGGGAACGGGCATACCCTCGGCGATACGGCTCAGCCAGTATCTCGTTTGACTGTCGAATCCCGGTGGGGCTTCGCCAGTATCGCTACGGGAATGCCCGTTCCCCGGCGACACAAATCAAGACAATTTCCGGACCGATCGAAATTTTGGGAATGATCGAAATGAATGCGCATGGATGACACCGACAAAAAAATCGTAACGCTGATACAGGCCAGCTTCCCGGTCACCGCGCATCCCTACGCCGAGATCGGCGCTCAGCTGGGCCTCGGCGAGGAAGAGGTCATCGAGCGCATCAGGGGCATCAAGGATTCCGGCGAGATCCGCCGCATGGGCGCTTCTTTCGATTCGCGCAAGCTCGGCTATGCCAGCACCCTCTGCGCCGTGCACGTTCCTCCGGAAAAGCTCGAAAACGCCGTCGAGGTCGTAAATTCCTATCTCAATGTCACCCACAATTACGAACGCAACCACCACTACAACATGTGGTTCACGCTGATAGCCCCGAGCCGCGAGCGCATCAGCGGCATCCTCGCCGAGATGGAAGAGCGGGCCGGCATCGGCCCCATCATCAACCTTCCCGCCGACAAGCTGTTCAAGATCCAGGTCGACCTGCCGGTGATCGCGGATGCCTAGGGTCTTTTCCCCAAAGGAAATGGAACTGGTGCGGCTGCTGCAGGACGACATCCCCCTGACGCCGGCTCCGTTCGCGGACATCGCCGCCGCCGCCGGTATGACCGAGGAGGAAGTGCTGGGCAAGATGAAGGAATGGCTGGCCGACGGCACAATCCGCCGCTTCGGGGCGATGGTGCGCCATCAACGCCTCGGCTACAAGGCCAACGCCATGAGCGCCTGGAACGTTCCCGACGAGCGCGCCGAGGAGGTAGGCCGCGCCTTTGCCGAGTCGGTCGAGGTCAGCCATTGTTATCAGCGCCCGAGGGCGGAGAACTGGAGTTATAATGTCTTTGCCATGATCCACGCCGCGACCCGCGAGGAATGCGACCAGGTGGCGGCCGGACTTTCCCGCAAGGTGGGCATCGACGATTACGAGCTGCTTTTCAGCAGCCGGGAATTCAAGAAGATCAGCATGAGATATTTCGTGGAGTGAGCACTGGCGCGAAAGCTCGACGCCTTTTAACAGCGTGGAGGAAAATGAAAACTGCGGCTGCACTGGCGACCATAATCCTGCTGGCTCTCGGGAGCTGGGGCTGCGCCTTTGCCGCCTCCTCGCCCTCGCCCACCCCGCATGCCGTCACCGGAAGCTATGAAAATTGCAGCAGCTGCCACGAAGATGGTTCCCAGGGAGCGCCCAGGACCGACCATCCCAGGAAGGCGGACTGCACCTCCTGCCACCATCCCGCCAAGCAGTAAATCGTGCCCGCCCCGGCAGGCAAACGGACAGACTGGATAATCGCCGCGGGCCTGTTCGCCCTTACTTTCCTGTCACGCATTCCTTTCCGCACCGCCATGCTCTACGCCTGGGATTCAGTCCTCTACACGCGGGCGATCGGCCACTTTGACGTCACCATCGATCAGCCGCAACCGCCCGGCCACGTCTTTTATGTAGGACTCGTCTGGCTCGTCAACCACGCCACCGGCGACGCCAACTCCGCCATGGTCTGGATCAGCATCTTCTTCTCCGCGGCCGCGGTGGCGGCGCTGTTCTGGCTGGGGAAGGCCATCTTCAACCGCGACGCCGGCCTGATCGCGGCGCTGCTTCTGGCCACCAGCCTCAGCTTCTGGGCTTACGGCGAGGCGGCCTATCCCTATACGCTGCTGGCTTTCCTGAGTATCTCCCTTGCGGGCGCCGGCTGGCGGCTCTGGCAGGGCTCGGCGAACTGGCTGATACCCGCCGGACTGCTGCTGGGCCTGGCCTCGGGTTTCCGCCAGGATCTGCTGCCCTTCATGCTGCCGCTGCTGATCTTGGGAGCCTGGAACAAGGGATGGTGGCGCCAGGCCGGATCCGCCCTGCTGCTGGTTGGCGGCATCGCCGCCTGGTACATTCCCTCGGCTCTCCTGTCCGGCGGATTCGGGCCCTATCAGGACGCCTCGTCCCGGCAGAGCGAATATCTGCTGACCTATTTTTCCATCTTCGGCCGCGGCGCCGCGGGGCTCTGGACCAACACCTCCGCCCTGGGGAGGTTCCTGCTCTTCGGGAGTGCGGCCGCGGCGGCGCTGCTGCTGCTGTTGATCGTGGTTCTGTCCAGGCATGAGACGCGACGGTTGCTGCGCGATCGCAGGCTTGCCTTCCTGCTGGTCTGGATGGCGCCCAGCGTTCTTTTCTATGCCCTCATCCATGTCGGTGAATATGGTTACGTCTTCTCGTTCCTGCCGGCGCTGCTGCTGCTGCTGGCCTGGACGCTGCAGGTCTGGGCGGGCTCCTCGAGGCTCACCTGGATGGTCGCCGTGCCTCTGCTGCTTGTGAACCTGCTGCTGTTCCTGGTGCTGTCGCCGCCGCTCTCGGCCAACCGCCTGGCGGCGCGAGATGACATCCTGCGCTCGAAGATCGCCACCATCGAACAGAACTTCGATCCGGACACGACCCTGATCGTCTCCGTTTTTGATTACCAGCAGGCCCGTTTTTACCTGCCCGGATACCGCAACTGGACCTTCGACCCTTCGGTCGAAAAACACCCGGCTGCGGCCCTGCCGCCGGCTGTCCGGAACGTTGTCATCTTCGAGGAGTATCTCTCGCCTGGGGTTCCCGGCGCCATGAAGCTGCCGCTTGACCGCGATCAGACCCTCTTTTATCTCAGCAGCGGCGGAAGCGCCACGCTCAGGATCGATTGGGACAACAGGAAGGTATATCTTGAGGATGAATGACGTGCTGTCCCTGTATGCGCACGCTCCCCGGATGACTCGCGCCTTTCTCCGGGGAAGGGTGTTCCTCAGCGACCTGGAGTTCGTTGAAAGCTTTGTCCCCAAAGGGGGCACGGTCGTCGACCTCGGCTGCGGCTACGGCCTGTTTTCCAACCTTCTGGCAGTGCGCGGGCCGGGACGTCAGGTTAGGGGAATCGACATCGACTGCGCCCGGATCGACGAGGCTCGCCGCACGATCGGCAGCCGCGGCAACATCGAATTCATCTGTTCCGGCCTCGAGCAACTCGATGAATCCGGCTGCGCCGCCATCACTATCGCCGACGTGCTCTACCTGCTGCCCCATGCCGATCAGGTCAGGCTGCTGGGAGAATGCTTCCGCAGGCTGGCGGATGGCGGCGTGCTGGTATGGAAGGCCCAGGACAGGCGGCCGCGATGGAAGTACGCTTTTACCTACATTCAGGAGCTGATCGCCACTTCTTCGGGTTTGACCAAGGGCAGACGGAGCCGGCTGACATTCATGAGCCGTGAGGAAGCTGCGGCCGCGATGCAAAAATCGGGTTTTGAGGTCAGGATCGTCGAAATGCGAAGCTGGCGGCCTTATACCGACGTTCTCTACCTCGGCCGCAAAAACCCCCCTCAGGTATTTCCTGAGAGGCGCTCACCTGGGAAGATCCAGACAGAAACCGTCTGAAGAAAAAACACCTATTTGCAGGCAAAATGTCTTGTTTGTGAAATATTTCGCCACCGATTTATAGGGGAATTCCCTGATATAAAAAATCGCCCTCTTGGGTTAAGGTTATATCCATAATAATGTGGTATTAAGTAATCGGCTAGATATTGACATAATCACTATTTAGCCTTATCCTTCATACCCAGGGTAGTATGCGTTGCAGTAATTGCGGGCTCAATAGCGGACACTCGCGCGGAAGCGGACGTTGATACAGTTCAACTCGGGATCTGAACACTTAAACCTCTTTAATAGCACCTCATAGCCCCCGCAGGGCGGTATAGCTGCAACCTCCATTTGGCCACTGCGCCTGCCTGTTTTTTGGCGACCCCAGAACGTCATTAAAACGGCAGCGTGTAGTAGTACGCCGGTTATTGTGACTTGATTCACAGCAACCAGCGAAATTAAAGGCGAAGGGAGGTGACAATATGCGAAAAATAGCGATTATGGCTGCCTTTGTGCTGTCTGTCGTCTTCATCCTGGCTTTTACGGCCTCTGCGTTTGCTGTCACAGCTCCGCACGGCGGGTATGGCTCGACAACTGATTTCTGTATCAGCTGCCACGATATCCACGAAGCCAACGGCGATTATGTGTTGACTCGTGAGTCGACCGTGACGGCCGTTTGCGGTACTTGCCACGGCGTCTTCGGTGCTGCGGCTCCCGCCGGTGTCAGCTGGAGCAATCCTCCGGCGAACTTCGCCGGTGCCGATCCGACCGCTTCCACCAAGCTCGCTTATACCAATGGTTTTAGCGCTGGTATGACCGGTGCTCAGCAGGATGCGGTGCCGGGCCATTCCCTCGGTGTCATGATGGGAGGCACGGTCGTCCGTTCTTCGGACACGATTCCAGGTAGCAGCGCGACTCTGAAGGTCATGACCTCCGGCCAGTACGGCGGTCCGACCGAGGGCCTTTATGGTGGCACCACAGTGACCACTTATAACGGCACCAAGGGTCTGTACTGCGCTTCCTGCCACACACCGCACGCTGATGCCGGACAGATGATTCCTGGCACCAAACTGCTGTCGGCAAAGCCGAATCACAGCCTCGCGACTCCTGCCACAGACGAGTACAGCTTCTGTGTCAGCTGTCACGACAAACGGGATAACGTCGGAGTGGAGAAGAACCACCCCGCACAGGCTTACTGTCTGACCTGCCACGCCAACCAGGCGGCTGGCGGAACTCCAGACTTCCCGCATTCGAGCACCAACACCAGGATCCTCTATGAGGAGCCGGATGCTCTTTGCCTCCTGTGTCACGTTGCAGGAACCCTGCCCTAATCCGGGCCGGTTGGTAGAAGGTAGAAGTAAATGGGAGGGGCGCCTGCCGGCGCCTCTCCCATACAAATGAAACGGAGCTGGACCCATTTTGCGCAGGTTACTTATCACCCCAGTATTTATCGGACTTGTCATGCTCGCTGCCGTATTTCTGGCTTCCTGCGGCGGGGACCAGGCATCCACGGATCAGGCAGTGACGGCGGTGCGCACATCGGCGCACGAGGTCCCACCTGAAGTGGACGCAAAGATCCTCGCCGACGTCACGCAGGATCTGCAGATCATCTCGAACGCCGGCGCCGACACGGCTCCGCTTGCGGATGCCATGACCGGCAAGGCGCTCAGTGAGACCAAGGCCATGATCGGCAAGGATCTCTCGCAGGGGAAGTACCGCAAGCGCGATTATCAGAACATCAAGGTGAGGACCAGTTCGTATTCACTCCCCGTCGTCGAAGTCGCGGCTGAATTCGATGACAACGGCTATTACGTCGACGCCAATACCGGCGAGGCTCTGGATCAGCCCACCAACGAACACAAGAACTACGCGCTGGCCGCAGTGGAAGAGGGGGGCCGCTGGAAGATCAGCCTGATCCTTTCTCCCAGTGCTACCAGCACCACCGGTAACTCAAGTCAAACGAACCAGTGATCGTCCGCAATTGTGCTGGATTTACCGGTCAAATTAATACATAATTATTTAAGTCGCACCGATTGCCGGCCCCCTCTTGGCCGGGGATCGACTTACGGTTCAGGGCAAGCAGGACGCGGGGGAGGAGCTTTACGTTCCTTGTTGACGTCGGTAGTTGACCGGCATTGTAACGGAAATCCTTATGGTAGTGAGTTTTGTTGGCCAGAGAACGGACAGTTGGTCTCGCCCGCGGGCGATTCTGACCCGGATTCTACTAGCGCCAATTTTATTATTAATAGCCCTGTCCCTGTACGCGGCGCCCCTTACCGGCTCCGCGGCGGCGCAGACGTACGTAAATCCGCATGGTGGTTTTTCCAGTTCAACCCAATTATGTCAACTCTGTCACGCCCAGCATGAGGCTCCCGGTGACAAACTCATCAGAGGCACTCCGGAGTCCGCGCTCTGCTTCACCTGCCATAACGGCACCGGGTCAAACTACAACATCGAAACCGAATTGAACCAGAATCCGGCAACAACCGCCATGCATCCGATTATGGTCAATCTGCCCAACAACAATTCCCTCTATAATTACACACCCAACACCACCGCCGGCATCGCGCCCCTGGGTCCCTATGCATGCACCCAGTGCCACAATCCGCACGGCGACAACGGCTACGGCCGGCTGCTGCGCAACACCTACAACACCAGCGCCTATGTGAGCTACACGACCACCCCGGATCCATATCAGGCCTGCTGGTCCTGCCACAGCGCTACGGCTGTCGTCAATGACACGGTTAACTTCAACCGGCACAATTCGCACATCGTCACCCATCAGGCGCCCTGCACCGCCTGCCACTACAGTCCCCATGGAGTCCCGTCGACCGAGCTGGTCCGTTTCAACCCCTCGTTCGTGACGCCCTCGCTGGCGGCGAACGCGGGACCGAGTTTCACCGACGGCGGCAACCACACCGGCACCTGCACGCTTTCATGCCATGGAGCAGACCACAACAATGTCACCTACTGAGGAAAGAAGGTAAGGACATGGAGGAAGAGGCTGCGATCCAGTTTCAAAGCACCGAAGGCAAGAATTCAGCAATGACATCAAAAATTTTAAATATCGCCATCGGCATCGCGGCCGTGGCTCTTCTCGTGACCGGAGGCGTTCTGGCTTATCTTCATTTCCGTCCCGCCGACAACCCCAGTTCTTTGGAGAGGACGTTGCAGAAATGGCAACAGGCGGTAGACGCCGACCCCGGCAATTCGCTGCTGAGGGCCAATCTTGGCGCCACCTATCTGGACATGGGCGACACCGACAACGCCATCAAGGAGCTTCGCCTGGCCCTGGACCAGCAACCTGACAGCTTTACCTACATGTTCAAGCTGGGCATGGCCTACCGGCAGGCGGGAAATATGGATGACGCCGTCACCATGTTCCAGGGTTCGGCTGACAGCAACCCCAAGACCGAGAAATATGCGTCGCTGTTTGAGGTCGCCAACACATACATGATGAAAGGCGACCTGGGGCAGGCGAAGGATTTCTGCCAGCAGAGCATCGAAGACAACGGCATGATCTGGAATTCGCATTATCTGATGGGGCAGCTGCTGGAAAAGGATGGCGACAACGAGGGCGCCAAGACCCAGTACGAGACCGCCATCAAGTTCAACCCCGATGAATCTTCGCTGCGGGAGGCGCTGCAGAGAGTATCCGGCTAGCGTCGACGACAGCATCCTGTCTGTGGTGGGGGGTTCGATCTTCCCTGCAATCCATTCAAGGCTGAATTGAGGTATTAAATGCAACAGAACAAAGGCAAACTGATCGTACTGGGCGTTCTGGTCATCGCCCTTGGTTTCACGGGGCTTCTGATCTCCCGGAAATCCAGTGAGAAAGGCAAACCGATCGCGGGCACTTCATTCAGCCTGATGACCACTATCTACGATCTCAAGACCCCGCTGGGAATAGCTATCGACGGCGATGAGAACATCTACGTCAGCGATACCGGCAACAGCCGCATCGCTCTCTACGACCGCGACGGTATCTTGCAATTCCAGCTCGGCAGCGTCACCGACGACAAGGGGCAGGAGCTCAAGTTCTATTCTCCTTACGGCCTGGCCGTGGATGACGCCAACAACAAACTTTACGTCTGTGACTACTCGGTGAGGGTGCTCGACAAGGCCGGCAATTTTCTCTACAACCTGACGCCACCCCCCGAAGCGATCGTCAACGCGCCCGGCGAAGGCGCGGCCCGTCCCAACGAGGTTGCTGTCTACAAGGACAGGGTCTATGTGACCAGCCGGGACGGCATCTATGTATTCGATGACAAGGGTAAATACATCACTCACTGGGGAACCAGGGGCGCCGCCGTGGGACAGTTTGATTTCCCCAACGGCATAACCGTGGATCCGGCGACCGGCAACCTCTTCGTGGTCGACACCAACAACTGGCGGCTGACTTCGCTGACACCGGACGGCAAGACGCGCTGGGCCATCGGCAACTGGACTGACGCCAACATCAGCAGTCCCTTCCATCTGCCGCGGTCTGTCACCGTCGGCCCCAACGGCCTCCTGTACGTGAGCGACGTCCCGGATCGTATCCTGGTATTCGATCTGGACGGCAACCTCAAATCCATCATCGGCGAGCGCGGTGACCAGGATGCCCAGCTTAACTTCCCGGAAGGATTGGCTGTGAGCCCCACTAACAAGCTTTATCTCGACGACCGGGAGAACGGCCGGGTGCAGATCTGGCAGCTGACCGACAATCTGCCGGTGCCGGGAACCCCCGAAGTGGACAAGTTCGCCAAAGCCAAACGCAGTTTTGACGCCGCGGGCAAGCAGATAAAAAACACCAGCACGACCGCGGCGCCGGCCGCGGGTCAATAACAATAAACGAATGATCGAACAAAACACGCGTGAAAAAACACGCGTGAAAAATGCGGTATGAAGATGAAAGGCCTGGAAGCGAATTGAGTACTGAAAAGGCAGCAGTGATAGCAGACACGGATCCGGACAAGAACATCTTCGGAAAGACTACGTCCGACTTCCTGATCCTGGCGATCACGGCGGTGACGATGCTGGTCCTCGACGTCGTGCTGTCGATCGCATATTACCGCAGCGCCACGGCTCCCGACCTTCGCTGGCTGCTGGCGCTGATCGACATCATAGTCGCCCTTACTGCTTATGGCGCTTTCGGCGGCCGCGTCAACCGCATGCTGCTTTCGATGAAACTGGCGCTGACGCTCCTGTTTGTGATCCTGATCCTGGCAGTGCTGGGCACGATCATCCCGCAGGGGGAGACGGTGCTTACGTCTGACTGGCCCAAGAATCCGCTCTATGGTCTTTATACTCACATCGGCCTGTTCGACATGTACCGGTCACGCTGGTTCCTGGCGCTGCTTTACCTGCTTGGGTTCAACCTCAGCTTCTGCATCTTCGACCGCCTGCCGACCGCGATGCGGCGCGCGCTCAGGCCCCGCACCGACGTCAAGGAGCTCTTCATCCGGAAGTGTCCGGCTGCGGCGGTCCTCGACGGCGCCGGGGAAAAAGGTTTCGAGGCTTCCAAGCAGATCCTTTCGAATCATCGCTACCATCTGCGCAAGGGCCCGCCCGGCATGGCGATGGCGGAAAAGGGCCGCTGGAGCGGCCTGGCTTCGATCGCCTTCCATCTGAGTTTTCTGTTCATCGGGCTGGGCGCCATCATCGCCGGCACTCTGGGATTCAGCGAGCGCCTGGAAGTGCCGGACACCATGACCGCGCCGATTCCGCACACCGATCTGAGGGTCACCAACCACAAGTTCACCATGGATACCGAGCCGGTCAAGGACGGAGACCGGGTCATCGGTTACCGGCCCTCGCTCTATTCGAGCGACCTGGAGCTGTTCCAGAACGGCCAGTCGCTGGATTCCAAGACGATCACGGTTAACAGTCCCATGGGCTATTCCTCTTCCAACTGGCTCGTAACACTGTTAATCTCGAATAAGGTGATCCTTCACCAGAGCAGTTATTACCAGTCTCCCAGCGGCGGTTACGTCAGCGTTCTGGAGGCCACTTACAAACCAGGCAAATCGCTGGTGTATGTGGGTTTCGGGCTGATGATGGCAGGCATCTGCGGGATCTATTTCCCACACCGGCGTATCTGGCTGAAGATGGGCGAATCGGGAGAGCTGATCATGGGCGGCCGCAGCCACAGGTCGAAAGTGACATTCCAGAACGAATTCGAACGCATCGTCGCCGAGCTAAGACTGAAATTGGGCAAACAGGAGGCCAAGTAGCATGGACCTAGCTACACTCGAACACATTCTATTTATTACTACGTTAATCTCGTACCTCGTTTCTGGCGCGATTTATATCTGGTACCTGATCACACGCAGTGAAGACTCGATGCGAGTAGCGATCATGCTTTTGTTCATGGGCTTGCTGGCGCATACGCTCGCCCTGGGTTTGCGCTGGGTCTCATCCGGGCACGCCCCTATGGCCAACCTATATGAATCACTGTCCGTGTTCAGTTGGGGCATCGTGCTGTTCTTCCTGATCGCCCAGCGATTCTATCCGGTGCAGGCGGCGGGGGCGCTGGTCGTGCCGACCGCCTTCCTGGTGACGGGTGTCGCCTTAGTCTTTTACGAAGGTCCCGAGCCGCTGGTGCCGGCGCTGCAGAGCTACTGGCTCTGGATCCATGTGACTATCGCCATGCTCTCCTATGGACTGTTCGCGCTTGCTTTCGGTTCCGGCTTCTTCTATGTGATCCAGGAATATCTGCTCAAAAAGAACTACCGCAACGTGCTCTATGCCTTTGTGATCCTGCTGACGGTGCTGGGCCTGGTGCTGGGACTCTGGGGCGGCTCCAAGCTGGCCAATCCCGCCAAGGTTATGGATCCGGTAACACAGATCGCCAGCAATGTCTATGCGGCCAGTGACTATCTGATGATTGCCGGCGGCGGCATCGCCGGCCTGGTGATCGGTCTGGCGCTGGGCATCCTCGCCGGCAAGGGCGCCTCCAAGCCGGGTTTCGCCAAGCGGCTGCCCTCACTTGACGTTCTGGATGAGGTCAGCTATCGAGGCGTCGCTTTCGGCTTTCCGCTACTGACTATCGGCATCATCACCGGCGCCATCTGGGCCGATCAGGCCTGGGGCACCTGGTGGAGCTGGGACCCCAAGGAGACCTGGTCTTTGATCACCTGGCTTTTCTACGGAGGCTACCTGCACACCCGCCTGACCATGGGCTGGCGCGGACGGCATTCCGCCGTCATCGCCGTCATCGGCCTGGTCATGGTGCTGATCACGTACCTCGGTGTGAACCTGTTCCTGACCGGTCTGCACAGTTACACGCCGGCAGGATAAGGTGTGGTTCTCTATCCCGCCAATATCAAGATCGAAGGCCGTCTCTGCGTCATCATAGGCGGCGGCAGGGTGGCTGCCCGCAAGGCGGCGTCGCTGCTTGAGTGCGGCGCCCGGGTCAGGGTTGTTTCGCCCGAGCTCGACAACGGTTTCGACGAGCTTGCCGGAGGGCAGGCTCAAGGCGTGGCTGATGGGAGAGCGGGTGAGTTCACTCATGTCGCCAGGCCTTATCAGGCAGGCGACCTGGAGGGTTCTTTCCTGGTCATAGCGGCCACCGACGACGAGGCTGTGAACCGGGCCGTGGAGGCAGAAGCCCAGGAACGCGGGCTGCTGCTGAACGTAGTCGACAAGCCCGAGCAGTGCAATTTTTATGTTCCCTCCAGCGTGAGGCGTGGAGAGCTTATGCTCACGGTCTCGACAGGAGGACAGCTGCCGGCGCTTTCCAAGCGCCTGCGGCGGCGGTTTGAGGAGGAGTTTCCGGCCGAGTGGGCCATGGCGCTGGAGCTCCTGGGGGAGGCGGGTGTGCAGGTCATCTCCCGGTTGAAGGACGAGAGCAGAAAAAAAGAGTGCCTTACTGAACTGGCGGCGCTCGACCTGGTCCCGCTTCTGCGGGATGCCGGCGAGCCTGCCGCACGGTCGGAGATCGAGAAATGCATCTCGCGGTACTTGGCATAAATCACAAGACAGCCCCCGTCGAGCTGCGCGAAAAAGCCTCGCTGACCGAGGAGATGTGCGGGAACCTGTCCCAGCACATCCTCGATGATGACAGCATCTCTGAAGTAGTCCCCCTTTCGACCTGCAACCGCACCGAAGTCTACATGGTCGCCTCACGCCCCGAGATCGGACGCCGCGAGGCCATGGCGGCGCTGGCGGGCACGGCTGCAATCGATATGCACGATCTCGAGGAATGCGTTTATTACCACGAAGGCGAGACCGCGGTCAATCATCTTTACCGCGTGGCCGGCAGCCTCGATTCGCTGGTGATCGGCGAAGCCCAGATCATGGGCCAGATCAAGGACGCCTACCATGCCGCTCACGAGCGGGAAAGCACCAGCGTTTTGCTGAACCGGCTCTTCCGCCATGCGCTCGAGGTCGGCAAGCGGGTGCGCACCGAGACGCGGATCGGCGAGAATCCGGTATCGGTCTCGTCCGTGGCGGTTGAGATGGCGCGCAAGGTTTTTGAGGAGCTGGAAGGCCGTACGGCGCTGCTGCTGGGCGCCGGCAAGATGGGCGAGCTCACCGCGACTCACCTGGCCTCGCAGGGCGTCACCAGCTTCCTGGTATCGAACCGCACCTACGGCCGCGCCGAAGAGATGGCTGAGAAGTTCGACGGCCGCGCCGTGCCCTTCGAGGATCTCAACGATTATCTGCACATGGCTGACATAGTCATCAGCTCGACCGGCGCGCCGCACTATGTGTTGCGCAAGGGCGAGGTCGAGAGGGCGCTTCGCAAACGGCACAACCGGCCGATCTTTTTTATCGACATCGCTGTTCCCCGTGACATCGATCCCGGCGTCAACGACGTATACAACGCCTTCCTCTATGATATCGACGACCTCAACGACGTCGCCGGCACCAATGCCGCGCAGCGGGCGAAAGAAGCCCGCAAGGCCGAGGGGATCATCGACGAGGAAGTCGAGAATTTCATCAACTGGCTGTCGAGCCTGGAGGTGGTGCCGACGATCACGGCGCTGCGCGAGATGGCCGAGGAGATCATGGACGGCGAACTGAAGAAGACGCTGGCGAAATTCGACGGCGATCTGACCGAAAAAGACCGCAACCGCATCGAGGCGCTGGCCTCCGGCATCGTCAACAAGATGCTCCACGGACCCACGGTCGAGCTGAAGGCGGCGGCCAATGAAAGGGGAGGCTACCTCTACGTCGAATCAATGCGCAGGCTGTTTAAACTGAACGGCACCAAGAAAGCAAACAGCAAGAGAAAAGAGCACCAAAAGGTTGAACGCTTCGAAGATTGATTCCATAACACTCGGCACTCGGGGAAGTGAGCTGGCTCTGTTTCAGGCGCGGCACATCGCCTGGCTATTGCAAAGGCAGCATGTCGAGATCTCGGTGAAGATCAAGACCATAACCACCTCCGGTGACAAGATACTCGACGCCCCTCTGGCCAAGATCGGTGACAAGGGGCTTTTCGTCAAGGAGATCGAGAACGAGCTGATCTCCGGAGAGATCGATATCGCCGTACACAGCTGCAAGGATCTTCCCACGGAGATACCCGTCGGGTTGATGATCTCCGCTTACGGGAAAAGGGAAGATGCCCGCGACGCTTTTATCAGCAGCGGCCCCGCACGCAACATCGATGCGATCCGCAAAGGCGCGCGCATCGGTACCAGCAGTCTCAGGCGCCGCTCGCAGCTCAAGGCCCTGCGGCCCGATCTCGATATTGTTGACATCAGGGGAAATGTTGATACACGCATCCGCAAGATCAAGGAGCTGGAGCTGGATGGAACCATTCTCGCCGCCGCCGGCATCCGCAGGCTGAAGCGCGACGGCGAGGCCGCTTTTTTCTTTGCCACCGAACAGATGGTGCCGGCGGTGGGGCAGGGCGTGATCGCGGTGGAGTCCCGCATCGACGATCCGGCGGTCAGGAAGGCGATCACCTGCCTCAATGATGCCAACTCGGAAGCCGCGGTTGTTGCGGAGAGGGCTCTGATGAGAGAGCTTGAAGGGGGTTGCCAGGTACCCATCGGCGGACACGCCATCATCATGGACGGGGAGCTGGTGCTGAACGCTTTCCTTGGCTCTCTCGACGGCAGCGAATTCGTCCGCGACCGTATCGCCGGGCCCAAGGCGGAAGCCGGATCATTGGGACTTGAGCTCGCCAGGCGCATGTACGCCGCCGGCGGCAGAGAGATCCTCGCCGAGGTTCGGGCGGCCGAAGAGAATGGGGCGCCCCCCGTCAATCATCCCTGAGCGTTTCCGGGCTCGAGCTGTGAGAAGCGCGTGTGATTGGCTGGCGCCTGAATAAATCTTTCCACGAAAAAGACGACCGAAGCCGTCCTTTTCAATTCTTGTCGAAGTTACCCTACGGCGTTGGCGGCGGCGGCACTGTAACGCTGCACTGCCACGCGGGGCACTCGAATGTTACGTCCTTGATGTTCTCGTGCCTGGTGAGAACTGGTTTCTCATAGGACGCCCTGTTTGCCTGCTTCATCCCCACTCCTCCCTCCTGCAATCATTGCCTGTTCCCCCAGACCGGAATAAAAACCTGTACCCCACCCGAATCCCGACCTGGGTGCCGAAGTTTATCACGCCTTAATTCATTTGACAATACCAAAATGTTTGCCATAATCCTGACGAACTTAGTCAGAATTAAAAGGTTTGATTTTGGGGCGCGGCGCCCACGAATCGTGCCTTTTTTGCCGGGGGAACTTCGCGGCTTATTGCCATCATTCCATCGCCAGGGCGACCGCTTCTTCGGGAGTTGATGCGACGACAAGATTGCGGGGAAGCCGGCCGTCCTTGCCGATCTCCCAACTGCCCAGCAGCACCACGCGCCGGCCGGACTTGGCAGCCAGGCCGATTTCTGACAGGGTCCCGAAGCTGCCGCCGATGGCGATGACCGCGTCACCGCTGGCGGCGACCGCGAGATTGCGCGCGTGGCCGATTCCCGTGCAGATCGAGTAATCGAGATAAGGATTGCCGGCGCCGCGATCGAGCCCCGGCAAGATGCCGATGGTTACCCCTTTGCCGGCGCGGGCTCCGCGGCAGGCGGCTTCCATGACGCCGCCCAATCCGCCGCAGACGAGCACAGCGCCGGCGGTGGCGATCAGCCGGCCGACCTCCTCGGCTGCGGCATCTGTCGCCACGCCGCTCTCACCGGCGCCGATCACGGAAATGTATCTGGCATCTTCCATCACGAAAATAATCCTTGGGTTTTCGTTGCCGTTAAGTGAATCTTCATCATCCATCCATCTTCCCCAGGATCTCCAGAGCTCCTGCTTTTGACAGCGGCTCGTTCAGATTCCCGCATTTCGGCGATTGTATGCAGGACGGGCAACCCGATTCGCAGGGGCAGGCGCCGATCAGCGAGTGGGTGCTGGCGACAAGCTCCTCGAAAGTGGCGAACCCCTTGCGGGTGATGCCGATGCCGCCAGGATGACCGTCATAGACGAAGATCGAAGGGCCGCCGGTCTGCCAGTGCATCTCAGTGGAGAGGCCGCCGATGTCCCAGCGGTCGCACATGGCGAATAAAGGCAGCAGCGCGATCAGTCCGTGCTCGGTAGCGTGGAGCGCGCCCAGAAAGTCCTGCGGCTGCACCCCTTCAGTAAGGGCATCGGGAACGGGGAACCACAGGCCTTCGGTGTAAAAACTCTGCTCGGGAAGCTCCAGCTCGACGATCTCCAGAACCTGGTTATCCGAAAGCTGCTTCTTCTGGTAGGCGATTACTTGCTCGGTGGCCAGCACCTTGCCGAAGGAGAGCTCGACGCCGGCGGCTGTGCGCACCATCAGCCGCTCCTCGATCTCGACCATCGTCTCTTTCTTGGGCTGCGTGTAATAGTCGGCAAGCACGGGCCGAACCAGGGCGACGCGCCCCTCGAGGTCCAGCTTGCGAACCTGCCAGGTCTCACCCAGGTGCATGTAGATGGCGCCGGGATGGACGAAGACGAAGGCGCGCTCGGCTTCCACCTGCCCGAGGACGGCGCCGGTATCCTCGACCACGATGGTGAATGAATCCGCCGAGCTGGAACGCAGATGCACCGAGGCGGCCGGAAAATCCGGCCGGGCCCAGATGTGGCTTTCGTTGCGGCGCCGCAACTTGCCTTCAGCGGCAAGCGCCTCGACCGCAGGCGCCATTGCCGGCCCGAAAAATTTTTCGTCCGCGGCGGTGATCGGAGCCTCGAAGGCGGCGGCTCCCAGGTGTCCGGCGAAGATCTGTTCGTTCTGAAAATCTAGGATGGCCGATTCGACGTCTCGCTCGAGCAGCTCGTCGGGATGGGTCATGAAGAACTGGTCGAGCGCGTCCTGCCCGGCGATGTAGACCGCCAGGCTCGAGCCGGCGCCGCGGCCGGCGCGGCCCCACTGCTGCCAGAGGCTCGCGACCGTTCCGGGGAAGGTGGCCGAGATGACAGCATCGATGCCGCCGACGTCGATGCCGAGCTCGAGCGCGCTGGTGGAAACAACGCCGACCAGGTCACCGCCGAACAGCCCCGATTCGATCTCGCGGCGCTGTCCGGGAGTGTAGCCGCCGCGATAAGGAGAGATCGCTCCTATCAGAGCGGGCTCTGTCTCCTCGAGTCTTTGGGTCGCGTACTTGTAGACCAGCTCGGTGCCCTTGCGGGTACGGGTGAAGACGATGGTGCGAACCTTCCGAGCCAGCAGGTCGGCAAAGAGGTTGGCCGCCTCGGTAAAAACGCTCTTGCGGATCCCCAGCGCCTCGTCGATGAAGGGTGGGTTCCAGAAGACGACCTGCCGCTCTCCCCGCGGCGAGCCGTCGCGGTCGATCAGTTCGAAATCGAGTCCCGTGAGCGACTCGGCCAGCTCGCCGGGATTGGCGATGGTCGCCGTCGTCAGCAGGAAGCGGGGTTCGCTGCCGTAGATGGCGCAGATCCGGCGCAGCCGCCTCATGACGTTGGCCATGTGCGAGCCGAAGACGCCGCGGTAGGTATGGGCTTCGTCGATGACCACGTACTTGAGGTTGAAGAAGAAATCCTGCCAGGAATCGCGGTGGGGCATGATGCCGACGTGCAGCATGTCCGGATTGGTCAGCAGTATGTTGCTACGACGCCTTATCTGTGGGCGGTGGTCCGAAGGCGTGTCGCCGTCGTACACGCCCGGGCGCACGAACGGCAGTTTCAGGTTCTGCAGTTTGCGAACCTGGTCCTGTGTCAGCGCCTTGGTCGGGTAGAGATAGAGCGCCCGGGATTTGTCGTCGGCGGCCAGTTGATTGAGCACCGGCAGGTTGAAGCAAAGCGACTTGCCGGAAGCGCTCGCGGTCGTGACAACAACGTTGCTGCCGGATTCGGAGAGCTCGAAGGCGCGCGCCTGGTGGCTGTAGAGACTGTCGACGCCGGTGCGCTCGAGCGCTTCCCTGACGGCCGGAGCTATGCTGTCCGGGATGGGCGCGAACTCGCCGTTGCGCCGCGCCTGGTGGCTGACGGCGGCGATCTGCGGATATTGCTCTGGAGACAAGCGGATCATGGAACTATCTTACCGCAGCGGGCAGATGTCAGTCGCGGCGCCTGCCGCACTCGCATGCCAGTCGCGGCGCCTACGGCTGAGGCATCATGGCCGGCGCCCGATCGCCGGACCGCGACAGCAGTTTGTAGAGTTCCATAGCCCAGACAACGACGCTGGCGCTGGCAACCGCTATGACCCAGTCCAGCGGCAGGAGCGCTTCGGTGTGGAATGCACGCTGCATCGGGCTCCAGTAGATGACCGCGGCCATCATCAGCGCCGAGAGCGCCAGAGCGCCCAGCAGCCACGGGTTCTCCACCAGCCTGCGGCCGAGGACGCTTCGGTTGAGGCTGCGGAAATTCAGACTGTCAAAAAGCTGGAACAGGGTCAGAACGGCGAAAGTCATCGTCCGGGCGTAGGCGGTATCGATCCCGCTCCTGACGGTGATCAGGCCGCCGGGGAAGTAAAGGCTGAGGATCAGCAGGCCGCCGATGCCGGCGATCACACCGACGAAAATAATCATCTTGAGCAAAGAGCGGTTCACAACCGGCTCATCCCGCGGACGCGGCGGCGCCAGCATGGCGTCGGGCTCCCGGGGGTCGACGCCCAGCGCCAGCGCCGGGGGACCGTTGGTCACAAGGTTGATCCAGAGGATCTGCACCGCCAGCAGCGGCAGGATCAGCTTGCCGTCTTCCATCAACCCCAGGGGGGCCGCCAGCACGACGCTGAGAAAGAGGGTCACGACCAGGCCGGCATTGCATGACAGCAGGAAGCCCAGGAACTTGCGGATATTGAGGAAGATGCCCCGGCCTTCCTCGATCGCCGCCACGATGGTGGCGAAGTTGTCGTCTAGCAGCACCATGTCGGCGGCCTCCCTGGCGACGTCGGTTCCAGACCGGCCCATGGCGATGCCGATGTCGGCCTGCTTCAGGGCCGGCGCATCGTTGACACCGTCTCCGGTGGCGGCGACGGTGTGGCCCCGCCGCTGCAGGGCGGAGACGATTCTCACCTTGTGCCCCGGGGAGACCCGGGCGAAGACGCGCACATCGGTCACCTGCCGCTCCAGGTCGGCGTCGGATGCCCGGTCGATTTCGGGCCCCTCCATCGACCCGCCGGGTATTCCCGCTTCGGCGGCGATGGCCTCGGCGGTCGCCCGGTGGTCGCCGGTTATCATATAGACGTCGATGCCGGCTTTCCGGCATTGCCGGATGGCGGCGGGGACCTCGGGGCGGGGCGGGTCGTAGATGCCGGCCAGCCCCAGGAAGGTCAGGTCCCTGATGTTGTCCTCGATGCCGCCGGCGAAGCCTTCGGAATATCCAGCAGCCGGATCGCCGCCCGCTTCAGCGCTGACCGGCCGCATGGCCAGCGCCAGCGGCCTTAAAGCCCTGGCCGCCATGTCTCCGGCCGCGGCCAGCAGGCTCCGGCGTTCCTCCTCGCTTAGAGCAACGGTCTTGCCGCCGGTCAGGGCGCCGGTACAGAGCGGGATGATCCGTTCAGGCGCTCCCTTGGCATGGAGGATGGCGCCGCCGCCGCCAGCGGAGACGATCACGGCCATGCGCTTGAGGCTGGAGGAAAAAGGCTGTTCGGCCAGGCGCCGGTTCTGCTGCCTGAGCAGGGCGGCGTCGGCGCCGATCTTGGCGGCCATCGTGACCAGGGCGGCTTCTGTCGGTGAGCCGAGCGCCAGCCAGCGTTCCTGGCGGTTCTGCCGGATCGAGGCATCGCTGCACAGCACCGCGCTCATGGCCGGCGCCATGGCGTCGCCGACCGCCTCATCAGGCCCCTCGACATCTCCTTCAGGAGCATAACCGGCGCCGGTCAGCCTCAGGGTGCCCGACGGCAGAAGAAGCTCGTGAACCGTCATCTCGCCCATGGTCAGCGTGCCGGTCTTGTCAGAGCAGATCGCTGAGGTGCCGCCAAGGGTCTCGACGGCCGGAAGCTTGCGAATGACGGCCTTGCGCCGGGCCATCCGCTGGGTGCCCAGCGCCAGAGAGCCGGTTATCACCGCCGGCATGCCTTCGGGGATGGCCGCCACCGCCAGCGCCACTCCGAACAGCAACAGGTTGAGAATGCTGTTTAAATCATTGCGGTTGGAAACGATCAGCCCCGTCACCGATACGCCCGCGCAGACAACGAGGATGATGATCGCCAGCCGCTTGGCCAACTGATCGAGGTTTTTCTTCAGCGGGGTCTCGCGGGAAGGAACCGCCTGGATCAGGGCCGCGATCCTGCCGACTTCGGTCTGGGCCCCGGTAGCCGCGACTACACCCAGACCGCGGCCGGCGGTGACGGTCGTGCCGGCGTAGACCATGTTGGTGCGGTCGGCGAGCGGAGTATCGTCCGCCAGCGGCGGAACCGTCTTCAAAACTGTGTGGCTTTCCCCGGTAAGGGCGCTCTCATCGGTCTCCAGCGAACTTGATTCGATCACTCGGGCATCGGCGGAGATCCTGTTGCCGGTGGCAAACGTGAGCACGTCCCCGGGAACCAGCGCCGCCGCGGCGATCCGCTGGTGGACGCCGCCGCGAAGGACGGTCGCAGCCGGCCCGCTGAGCTCCTTGAGCTTCTCGAGGCTTTTCTCGGCCCGGTATTCCTGGAAGAAACCCAGTGCAGCGTTGGCCAGAACGATCGCCAGGATGACCAGAGTGTCATAGGGAATGCGCTCCTCGCGGTCGTTCAGCCAGATGAGGAGGTTGAGTGAAGCTGCGGCCAGCAGGACGATGATGAAGATGCTGCGGAACTGTTCGCCCAGGAGCCTGAGCGGGCTGATCCTGGCGCCGGCGGGAAGCTCGTTGGGCCCGAACCGCCCGACTCTCGCCTCCGCTTCTTCGGGATCGAGCCCCCTGACGCCGGAATCAAGCCGCGACAGGGCCGCGGCCGCGGTCACGCCGTGGAATTGCAGAGGAAGGTCTTTCCCCGAGGATTGGCTTTGGGAAGAGTCTGTGGCGGAGCTTGCGTCCATTGCCACGGATTATACCCTGTGGGAATGATTCTATCCTGCCCCGATCCGCGATGCGGACCGGTGAAGCGGCCTATCCCGCCGGGTGGGCTTCCATGTCGAGCGGCTCGGTATCCTTCTTTTCCTGGATCTCGTCGAGGCGGTCGTTGAAGGCTGAGGCGATGTACTCCACCTGTTCGTGGAAGAAACGATGGACGTCGACGGCAGCAGGGATCATGGCGATCTGCTGCTCGATGTTCTCGATCAGCGCCTGCAGCCGGCGGCAGTTGTCGGCAAGCTCTTTGCCGCCCAACAGGGATATGGGCCTGTCACAATAGGGACAGGAGGGCGTTTCTTCAGCTGTTACCTGTGATTCGTCGACCCAGATATAGGTCAGGCATTCCGGACAAACCGCCCAGTAGACGACAGGTCGTCGCCCCCCCTTGGCTTTGCTAGTCATTTCGCACCCCCGCGAAGTGGTTTAGCCACAACTAAGTGTAACACCTGCCGGCAGGCTTGGGAATAGAGGAGGATTTTATCAGTGCTTGCCCTGAGAGCATCGCCCGGGAATGACGTCTTGAGACGGCCGGTTTTTCTCCGGGAGGCTTACTTCACGCTGAACTGCTTGCTGACCGGGTCCACGTTGTCGGCGTTGATCTTGAGCGTGACCTGATAATCGCCACGCGGCCAGGCCGACGCGGAGCGCTGCAGAGACGACTCGATGACGTTGGAGTTCTCGTCGGAGACCATCGAGACCGCGTCGATATCCTGGGCCTTTCCCAGCTCGCCACCCAGGTACTTCCAGCTCACATCGATCCGGGTGCCTGAAGGCGCGCTATTCAGGCTCGCGGTCACATAGAAAGTCTCGGCGTCGGGGGCCAGCGATGGATTGTCCGCCGCACAGGAATCGCCTTCGAGCTTGTCGCATATTTTGATATCGGAAAGATTTGCGGTGGTGGCGCTGCAGCCTGCCAGGAATGTGGACAGGGCTATCGCGGTCAGGAGCGCCAGGGCCAGGAATGCTTTTTTCAATTTTTCTACCTCCGTATTTGGGGGGACACGAGGAAAAATATCATCTTTATTGACGATTAGCACCCTTTCGCTATACGGTAGCTCCTGGAATTCCGCTTCGGATAACCATGACCGGGGTTCCAAATTCCCCAGGAACAGTGGCGTCAAGGAGGAAGCGTTGAAGAGGAATAAGTCTGCGGCAGCGGTCACCGCTCTGGCGGCGGCCTTTTTATTGGCGATTCTGGCTCTGGCCTCGAGCGGATGCAGTGAGACGGCCATGACTGTCGAGACCCAGGTGCGCACGACCATCCCTCCCGAGGTTCAGGGCGACGCCGCCAGCTCCAGCCCCTCGATCTCCGCAGACGGCCGCTTAATCGCCTTCAAGTCCGAAGCCACCAACCTTGTCGTGGGAAGCACCAACGGCGCACGCAGCATCTACATCAAGGATGCCCGCACCGGCGTCACCACCCGCGTTTCTACCAGCTCCGAGGGCGTCAACGGCAACCGTGACAGCGATAATCCCTCCATCTCCGGAAACGGCCGCTTCGTGGTCTTCGACTCGGCCTCGACGAATATCGTCCAGGGCGACAACAACAGCCAGTGCGTCTCCGCCAGCGGCACCAATATCAACTGTCCCGATGTCTTCATCAAGGATCTCGATGCGGGAACGACCAGGCTGGTTTCAGCTTCAGCCGCCGGCGTGCAGGGCAACAATTCCAGCCAGCATGGCGCCATCTCGGCCGACGGCCGCTTTGTCGCCTTCAGTTCGGCGGCCACCAATCTCGTGCCGGGCGACACCAACGCGAAGACCGATGTCTTCCTCAAGGATATGCAGACCGGAGCGGTCTCGCTGGTCTCGGCCGGCGCCGACGGTTCGCAGGGCGACGACGACAGCGACGCTCCCTCACTCTCGGCCGACGGCCGCTTTGTGGCTTTCCGTTCGCTGGCGAGCTCACTGGCTCCCGGCGACACCAACGGCAAGACCGACGTCTTTCTCAAGGACACCCAGACCGGCGCACTGACGCGGGTCTCCACCGATGCCTCCGGCGCCCAGGGCGATGCCGCCAGCGGCTACACTTCCCTGGCAATATCCGCCAACGGCCGCTTCGTCGCTTTCGAGTCGGGTGCTAGCAACCTGGTGCCCGACGACAGCAACGGCAAGCGCGATGTCTTCATCAAGGACACCCAGTCCGGCGCCATCGCCCTGGTGTCCGCGAGCGCCGCCGGAGTCGAGGGTGACGAGGACAGCTACGAATCCATATCTGTCTCCGCCGACGGCCGCTTCGTGGGATTCAGCTCTGACGCCTCCAACCTGGTCGCCGGCGACGCCAACCAGGCCAGCGGCAAGACCGATATCTTTCTCAAGGACACCCAGACCGGCGCCATCCAGTTGATCTCCTCCAGCTCGAGCGGCGTCCAGGCCCTGGGCAGGAGCCATATGGTCTCGATCTCGGGCGACGCCCTCTTCGCCGCCTTTGATTCCGAGGCCGCCAACCTGGTCGCGGGCGACACGAACAACAAGTCTGACGTATTCCTAAAGGACACCAGGAAGGGTGTCATCACGCGCGTCTCCACCAGTACCGCCGATCTCGAGGCCGGCGCCCCGGGCGCCGACGGCCAGCCCCAGGACACAATGGGAAACACTGGAACCGCCACCGTAACTCCCTGAAAGCGGCGGAATTCCGGAAACATTGACTCCCTGAAAGCGGCGCCATCCCGGCGACTTTCGGGCAGGATGCCGGCCGCCGCTGGTTTTATAGCCATCCTCCGTGGGAATATTTAATTTCCCTAATATATCCGCAGGAGGAAGGCCATGCCGCGCGCAATCTGGTCGGGCCCCATCAGCTTCGGGCTCGTCAACATTCCCATACAGCTCTTCCCGGCCATCAGGAGCAAGAGCGTCTCGTTCCGCATGCTGCACGAGGCTGACAACACCCCCGTCAACCTGGTCAAGACCTGCCCCAAGGACAACAAGGCCCTGTCCCAGGACGAGATCGTCAAGGGTTACGAGTTCGAAAAAGGACGCTTCGTGATCATGGAAGACAAGGACTTCGAGGCGGCGAGGGCATCGATAAGGAAGGGCCGGGCGATCGAGATCGTCCGCTTCGTGGAGGCGGACCAGGTCGATCCCATCTACTTCCAGAAGTCTTACTACCTGGCGCCGGAAGAGAGCAGCATCAAGGCCTACCGGCTGCTGCTGAAAGCGATGGCGAACCAGAAGAAGGCGGCGCTGGTGCGATTCGTGCTGCGGGAAAAACAGCACCTGGCGCTATTGCGCAACGTCGACAGCGCCTTCGTCCTGGAGACCCTCTACTATCACGACGAGGTAAGGGCCGCAGCCGACCTTCCGGGGATGGATGAGGAGATAGAGCTCGCCGGTGACGAGCTGGAGCTGGCCGAGGGCCTGATCGACAGGATGTCCGGCGAACTCGACCTGGAGGCCCAGCGCGACGAGTACCGCGACGAGCTGCTGAGGATCATCAACCAGAAGATCGAGGGCAAGGAGATCACCGTACCCGAGCTGGAGCCGCTGGCGCCGGTGATCGACATCATGGGGGCGCTCAAGGAGAGCATCGCCCGCCAGGAGAAGGGGGAGGCGCCCGCGCGGAAGAGAAAACGGGCGTCATGAGTCCGGGGCCGTGAGTCTCGAGGAATACCGGCGCAAGCGCACGAAGGGAGCGACTCCGGAACCCATACCCGGGGAGGCCCCGGCGGCCGGTCCGGAATCGAAGGCCGCCGGCGGACGCAAGCCCGCGGCCGAACCCGGCGCCCAGCCACGGTTCGTCATCCACAAGCACGACGCCCGCAGGCTTCATTACGACCTGCGCCTCGAGCATGAGGGAGTGCTTCTGTCCTGGGCCATCCCCAAGGGGCTGGCGACTCCGCACGATACCCGCAAGCTGGCCGTCCATGTCGAAGACCATCCCCTTGAGTACATCGATTTCGCCGGCGGGATCCCGGCGGGCGAGTATGGCGCCGGCATGGTCGAGATCTGGGACAGCGGCGTCTACGAGCCGCTGGAAGATATCACCAGATCGATGGAAGAGGGCAAGCTCACCATCCATCTCCAGGGGACAAAAGTTGACGGCGAGTTCAGCCTGGTGAGGATGAAGGAAGAGAACTGGCTGGTGCTGCTGCACAAGAAGGGCCGCCTGAATCCGGACCTGCGCATCGAGGGCGAGGCTGCAAAGATGCCCGCGGGCGTGACGCCGATGAAGGCGGTGCTGGGCAGAGAGCCTTTCAGTTCCAAAGACTTCATCTATGAGATCAAGTTCGACGGCATCCGCGCGGTCACGTTCCTGGGCGCTGACGGCAGCCATAAGATCATGTCGCGCAACCGCAAGGAGCTGGGGCAGCGGTTCCCTGAGCTGGCCGACATCGGCTCGAGTTTTCTGGCGGAAGAGGCTGTCGTCGACGGTGAGATAGTCGCAATGGACGAGGCGGGGGTCTCGCGCTTCCAGCTGTTGCAGGGACGCATCAACCTGACAGGAGCCCAGGCCATCGACCGGGTGGCCAAAGAGACGCCCGCCTACTATTACATCTTCGACCTGCTCTTCTTAAACGGCCGGGACCTGACCGGCCTGCCCCTGGAGCGCCGCAAGCAGATCCTGGCGCGGATAATGATACCGAGCCGCCACATTCGCTTGAGCGAATGGATCGAAACCAGCGGCGAAGCATTCTTCAACGCCGCCCGTGAGCGGGGTCTGGAAGGCATCATGGCCAAGAAACGCACGAGCCCTTATCTGCATAAAAGGTCAAGGAACTGGATCAAACTCAAAACCGTGAATCAACAGGAATTCGTCATCGCCGGTTTTACCGGGCCCCGCGGCCGGCGCTCCGGTTTCGGCGCCCTGCTGCTCGGCTATTACCGCGGCGGCGAGTTGGTCTACGCCGGCCACGTCGGCACCGGTTTCACCGAGCAGTCGCTGGCGGACCTCTACGCCCGCATGGAACCGCTGATCCAGCAGCAGCCGCCATTCGCCGAGAAGCCGGTCACGAACATGCCCGCCCGCTGGCTCCGGCCGGAGCTGGTCGCCGAGATCAAGTTCGCGGAATGGACCCGCGAGGGCAGCCTCAGGCAGCCGGTCTTCCTTGGGCTCAGGACCGACGTCAATCCCGGAGACGTGATCAAGGAAACCTCAACGGAGGCCGCGCCGGCGGAAAAAACTGCGGTGGAGAAAGGGGTGGCGGCCGAAGCGCCGCCGGCTGGGGAGGCAACGGCCGAAGCGCCGCCGGCCGAAGCGCCCGGGGGCCGCCCCTTTGTATATCCGGGCATGCCGCCGCCACGCGGGGCGAAACAGGAGGTTTCCATCGGCGGCAGGCGCCTGATACTGAGCCACCTGGACAAGATATTCTGGCCCGAGCAGGGCTACCGGAAATATGACCTGATCAACTACTACCACCGGGTGTCGTCATTCATCATTCCCCACCTGCGCGGCAGGCCGCTGACGCTCAAGCGCTACCCGGACGGTTTTGGCTCGCAGCCTTTCTTCCAGAAGGAGGCGCCGGCGGAGACGCCCTCATGGGTGAGGACCGAGACGATACTCTCTCCGGACAGCGAGCGCGGCAAGATCCGCTACGTCATCTGTGACGACCTGCCAGCTCTGTACTTCATAGTCAACATCGCCTGCATCTCACAGAATCCCTGGCTCTCGGCGCTTCCCCATCCCGATAATCCCGATTTCATCGTGCTCGACATCGATCCGCCCGGCCCCGAGGCCTTCGATCAGTGTATCGAGATAGCGCTGCTGGTGAGGAAGCATCTGGCCGAATTCGGCCTCAAGGGCTATCCCAAAACCTCGGGAGCCACGGGCATCCATATCTATGTTCCGGTCCGTCCTGTATATTCATACGAGCAGGCGAGGCAGTTCGCGCAGATCATCGCCTGGCTCTGCCGGGAGGAAAAGCCCGACCTGATCACCCTCGAATCCTCGACGGCGCGCCGCCAGGGAAATGTGTATCTGGACTTCCTGCAGAACGTCAAGGGCAAGACCGTGGCCTCGGTCTATTCGGTGAGGGCGCAGCCGGGAGCGCCGGTCTCGACGCCGCTGGACTGGGATGAGCTCGTGCCAGGAAAGCTGCGGCCCGGGAATTTCGATATCATGAACCTTCCCGGCCGGCTCGAGGAAAAAGGGGACCTGTTCGCACCTGTGCTGACGGAAAAGCAGGACCTGATGCTGGCGCTTCAGCGGGGAGAGAAGCTTTTGACCGGGACTTAGGCCCCGATCGGGCTGTTCCGGCCGGCGCCTGAACTTCAATCAAAGGAAGTCACAAATGGCAGATGACAATAAAAGACCGGCGTGGCTTCGGATCGGCTCGATAATCCTGGGCGTGGTGCTGGCCCTGTTCGGCTTTTTGTTGCTGCTGGAATTCTTCGCCGGCTCTTCTACTTCCAATGCCGACTATACCGCCTTCTCCAATTTCTTCGCCGTAGTCACGCTCGTTGTCCTGCCCCTGGCCGTGGCTGCTTACCTGATTTCAAGCGGCATCAGAAAGACAGTGTCAAAACCGTCTTTGCTGGAATCCATCCTGACCGCGGTGGCGGCGATAGTCCTGGTCTTCGCCGCCATTCTGACCATATATGTCGCCGTCAGGAATCTTTCCGAGGGGCTGCGCACCGGCCTCGATGTCATCCTGATCGTGGTGTCGCTTGCGGGAGTCGCCTGGGCCGCTTTTCTGAGCCGAGGGCTGATGAGAAAAGTCAGCTGACAGGATCGACCTGGAGGAGTTAGCCGTGTTGCCAGGTGGTTCCCGCCGGCAGGTTGAAGAAAACTACCCGGGTTTGTTCCCCATGGTGCAAAAGGAAATTATTTCGCGGTTAGCAATTCCACTGCGAAGAAAGTTAAGAGGCCGGCAATGGAGAAGGCGTAAATCGAGGTGATCACTATCACCGCCCGGCTTTTTATCAACTGCTTATAGCTTGCCGCAGCTCCGCCAGCAGGCGGCAGGAGAAGCAGGACTATCAGCGTGTAGGCTCCAATAAAGCCCAGCAAAAACCAGCCTGACGGGCTCCTGTTTCTTTTCTTGGCGACGATCGCACAGATAGATGGCATCACCAGGAACGTCAACGCCATCAAGAGAAGAATCGATATCTCTTCAAATAATCTCATCTGACGCCATCCACCATAATTCAAGACCAAAATGGTGCCGATCGGCCCGGGTCTTGATACTACTCTGGCGGGATGGAGGCGTCAACGGCGAGCGCTCGCGGACACAATGGTATTGACGAACGGGACCGGAATGAAAAAACGGCAACCGGGTAATTTTGCAATCAGATTTTCTGCGAAGTGATTTGCCGCGGCCGGATTTGAAGATTTCTGGCGTGAGATAGGCACGCCGCTGGAGGAGGCAGCGGAGCCGCCAACTGCGACTCCGCCGGACCCGATACGATTCTTTACCTCGTCATCATGGAGCCGCTGCCAGCACGAGTCGTGCTGCCGCCGGTTGTTCCCATGTGAGTGGTGCTACCCGTATTGCCTGTAGTCGTGCCTGTAGTCGACGGTCCCATCATGGACCCGCCGGAAGCCGTGCCACTGGTGCCGGTTCCCATATAGCTGGGTCCGGTGCTTCCGGACTGCATGCCATAACCCGGGTCAGTCCCGGTCGCCTGTTGCATGTGCGTCTGAGCGGCGGCCGCCATCTGCGCTGCGCGAGCGCTACTCATCTGGTTGGCAGCATTTGCTACGTAGCCTGCCATGGTTCCGCTCGTGGTGGGCATGGCCGTTCCGCTTGTGGCCGTCTGACCGGTAGTCATTCTCGCGACGATAGCGGCGTCATTAACTGTGTGGCCGTTGCCGCCGCTGGTGGGGCCGATTCCCTTGGCGGAAGCGATTGTGCCCGCCGCCAGTAGTAATATCACTGAAACCGTGCCTATTAGTGCGATTTTGAACATTCTCTCACCTCCTCTATCGTTGCATCTGCAATTTAACAGCCCAGTGTGAAGAAATGATGAATTGATTATTAAGAAGGATTAGGGCCGGGCTGTTAGCGCCCCCGTTCCTTTTGTTCTTTGGCTTACACATCCATTATCGCCAGCAGGCGTGAAGGGGAGGTGACGAATGTGTGACGTTTTCGTGAAGATTCATATTTTCAACCCGGAGTTCCGATGCAAGAGAACCAGGCAAGCGGCGGTTACAAAGCATTGGTATCGCGCACCGCGATACACCTAAGGGGGCATTGGCGGCATGGGTCTGAGATCCTTTTTCAAAGGATTCTACGGTGAAGCTCTGAGCTCTATCGCTCAAAAGTTAATGCTTGACAAGCATGTGTATCGTGAGCTCAACAACATCACAATCCTGGCTCCCACCGGAACCACGCAGATTGACCATGTTATCGTTTCGTGCTACGGCATCTTCGTGACCGAATCGAAGAACATGGGCGGCTGGATTTTCGGCAAGGAAAAAGACGCGGAGTGGACGCAGGCGTTTCCCGGCGGCAAGGAATTCAGGTTTCAGAATCCGCTACGCCAGAATTACAGGCACATCAAATGCCTGTCTGAATTCCTTCACATCGATCACGACAAGTTTCATTCCGTTGTGATGTTCTGGGGGAACAGCACATTCAAGACGCCGATGCCGGACAATGTTCTAGACGGCGGTTACGCGGCCTACATTAAAAGTAAAAAAGAGGTATTGTTCCCGATTGAAGACGTCGATCGCATCGTGGAGGCGCTTAAGACAGGGAGACTGCCACGGAGCTGGGCAACTCACAAAGACCATGTCTCACCGCTCAGGGAACGTCGCAGCGTGCCCAGGTGACATAGAAGGCGCTTGAATTTCGCTTCCGCCCATGGCGGCTCTAGCGTTTCTCGCCAGGCGTTTCAGACTTGCCGTCAACCGCCGGCAGGTAGACGTTGAAAATCGATCCCTTCCCGGGCGCACTCTCCACATCTATCCAACCGCCGTGATCTGAAACGATTCCATAGACGACAGACAGGCCGAGACCCGTTCCTTTTCCTTTTGCCTTTGTGGTGAAGAATGGCTCAAAAATATGAGACCTGGTTTCTTCATCCATGCCGTCGCCGTTATCCGCAACGGCAAGACGCACATAATTCAGAGCGTGTGACTTCGCCTTGCCCAGAACAAATTTGTCGTCCACAGGCTCATTCGAGGTGCTTATGGTGATGTCGCCGCCGCCCGGCATGGCGTCTCTGGCGTTGACCACGAGATTCATGATCACCTGTTCGAGATGAGAGGCATCTCCCCCTATTTCGCCCAGATCATCCGCGAACACGGTGACGAGCCGGTAGCCTTCACCGATCAAAAGGCCCAAATTCTGCAGCAGATCGTCAGCAATCTTATTCAGATCGATTGGGGTGAACTCCGAGTGCTTGTCCCTTCCGGCGAGAAGCAGATGACCTACTAGCTTGGCAGCACGGTCTGATGCATCCCTGGCTGCCTGAAGCCCGGCTCTCGCGGCGCTGCCTTCCGGCAAATCGATCATGGCCTTGTCGATGTTGCCCTTGATTGTGATGAGGTCGTTTTTGAAATCGTGGGCGACGCCGGACGCCAGCCTGCCCATGTTGTCAATTTTTTGTGATTCAAAGAGCTGCTTCTGGAGGCGCTTGTATTCGGCGACATCGTGGACTATTCCAACCAGATGCGTACACTTGCCCCTGTCATTGAAGACCGGAGCCACGCTGACCTCGCCGACCAGCCGTCCGGCGGGGAAATCTGCCTCCTCTTCCCAGCGCACGATATCGTGCTCCGCGATCGCCTGCTGGAACTTTCGCAACATGTTTGCAGAAGGCTGGGTGCCGATCTCGCTCAAGGTCTTGCCGATGATAGCCTCGGACGGTATCCCGGTTTTTTTACCGAATGCCGGGTTGACAGAAACAAGACGGAATTGATTCCCGGGTTCGACAGCCGCATGAAAGACGATATCCGCGACTGTGTCGTAAATGGAGGCCAGGCGGCTCTGGCTCTCACGCAGCGCCATGATGGCCTGAGCGCGCTCGGTGATATCACTATTCACGCCCTCGATGATTCCTGATTCAGGGAAGAGCCTCGATGAGAGCAGGATATTTTTACGTTCGCCGTTTTTGGTAATGAATTCCGCCTCGAAATTCACGATCTTACCGTTCTCATTCAGCAGCCTGACTACTTCTTTACGGTCGTCCGGGTTGGCCCACACGATTGTAGAAGGCTTGCCGATGATCTCTTCTTTCTTGTATCCATACATCTCAGCAAACGTGTCATTGCAATCGATTATGGCTGATCCGTCCAGCATTGAGCGGTACATGCCGACGATGCTGTTCTCAAAGAGGCTTCGGTACTTCTCCTCGCTGACTCGCAGTTCCGCTTCCATCTGCTTCAGCTCGGAAATGTCGATTATGTTGCCGACGACTTTGACCACCTTTCCGTCGCGAATCTGCGGCCTGCAGACCGTGCGGGTCCAGATCAGACCGCCCTGGGCGGTAATCAGCTGCATTTCCTTGTCATAGGGGAGACCCTCATTGACCGCTTTTTCAAACGCCTCTTTGATGGCAGGCCTTTCCTCCGGAATACAAAACTCGAAGCTTTTTTGGATGTCATTGGGATCGTAGGAATCGGCTGAAAGGCCTAGCATGCCGTAGATCTCTTCCGTCCATATCATCTCGCCGAGCTCAACGTCATACTCCCACACGCCGGCCTTTGCCAAAGCCCGTGCCTCTTTCATGAGATCGTCCGGCTGAAGCCGTTGGGTATTTTTTTTCTTTTTCGGATTCATGCTTTTTCTCCGGTAAGCCGGTAACCCCGTCGGCTGCGTTCTGGCTCATCATCCTGATAATACCGCGAAAGCGGTTCAAATTCCTTGTAATCGGCGGGAGCGAAGTCGCTGGTTTCGCATATCGGCGGCGATTATCACTATAATCTGTGGTGATGAATAAAACTGCAGGCAAAAAACAGTCAGCACGGAAATCGGTCCGGAAGCCGGCTGATAATGAACCGGGAACAAAGCGTGTAATCGTGCCGTCGCTGATCGCTGCCCTGGCTGTGCTGGCCATGGTCGCCATCATCGTCGTGGCTCTGGTCAGGAACAATAGTTCCACGGAACCTGTAGCAATTGACGGAGCAGCAGATGTGGCGGTCATGCTTCAGGGCATCCCCCAGCAAAATCTGATTTTGGGGCAGCCGGATGCGCCGGTGACCATCATTGAATTTTCGGACCTCAAATGTCCCGGCTGCCGGAAGTTCTCGATGACGACCCTGCCCCGGATAATCACTGACTATGTTCGCACCGGCAAGGTTCGCATCATCTTTCAGTACCTGACCTTTGTCGGGGAGAAGACCTCGCCTGGCGACAGCGAAAAGGCCGCCCGTTTCGCGCTTGCCGCCGGGAACCAGAACAGGTTGTGGAACTTTACCGAGCTTTTTTACTACAACCAGCAACCTGAGAGTCAGCGGTACGTGACGGACGAGTTCCTCACCAATCTGGGAAACAGTATCTCGGGACTGGATGTTCAGCGGGCCTTCTCTGAATCAGGCAGCGATGCAGTCACTCTGGAATTGAAGGACCAGGGAAAGGCATTTTCTGCAACTGGTTTTTCCGGCGTACCCTTCTTCCAGATAGGCAAGACCGGCGCCGCCCCAACGAATATCACCACACCATCTTTCGATTACACCGTATTCAAGAACGCCATTGATGGTCTGCTCTAATCTTGTTAGCACAAACGGATTTTGAGCGCAGCTCTCTGAGGCTGTTCGCGGGTCAGGCCTGCGGCTTGGAGAGGTCCGCCAGCTTCTTGCGCGCCTGGACGAAATCCGGATTGATTCTCAACACCTCTTCAAACTCCGCGATAGCCTGGCCTGTCTGTCCGGAGACCTGGTAGCAGATCCCCGGATTGTAATGAGCCTCGAGGAGATCGGGCTCCAGCCCGCTCGAGCACAGCTTCGATCAAGGGAACATCGGGATCGTCGGACGCCAGCACCGCCACCCAGTCGCCGACAGCCGGCAGGTCAGCAGCACTGGCAGCAGACTTGAGGAGGCGGCGAGATGGTTACGCGCGAGTTATCCCCGCTGATGTGACAACGAGTGTACTGCCACGGTCGCCGCGAATAGCTCGAGCGGGGGTCATGCCCGCCTCGTGGTAGGGTCCAAACAACTTCTCCCAGCGCGGCGAGTAACCAAGTTCATGAAGTCTTTCTGTATCAGGCAACGCCAGTACCTCCGCCGGTCAGGTCAATGCCGGGTGAGCCCTAAGACGCGTCGTCCATTTTTCTGCCGACGGCGACAGGTTCCATCTCTTCAAGCACGCCTTCAAGAAACACGTCAGCCTCTATTTCATCCAGGCCGCGCGCATACATGAGTTCGCTGGCCAGGATCTTCTTGGCCCGGTTGAACATTTGCTTGTCTCCGACGGAAAGCCTCTTCTCCTGCTCGTGCAGCTCCTGCTCACGCAGGGAAAGGTTGCGTACTACCTCCGCAACCTCAAAAATAGCACCATCCTTAAGCTTGCCACCATTATGTCTCAACCGCTGGTTCCAGTTTTTGGGCATCCGGGTTTCCTCCCGCCGGAGCACCGCGATAACGTCGCTTACATCACTCTTGCCGATGGCTTTCCTCAGGCCGGCCCCGTTGGCGCCGTCCACTGGAACCATCACGGTCATGCCGTTATGCAATATCTGAATTGTGAGGTACTCGCGCCTAAGCCCTAAAACCTCGCGCTTCTCCTTCTTAATGACCGCGCCTGCGCCGTGATGAGGGTAGACCACTTTGTCGCCCACTTGGTACACCAATTCGGTAGCATCTCCCTTCATAGAAGAACTTGACAGTTCCACTTGGTCCTGGCTATGTTGTCACCAGGATGTCAGCGTTTTGAGATTCTGCCTCGGCATCCAGGTCAAGCAGGTAGGGAGCAACGAACCCTTGGTAAAACTCTTTTCTTTCTTCCGGTAAATCTTTCCAGCCGGTAATCTCGCCGCGACATCCCTTCGAGCCACACCCGCACTGCTTAGGAAAATATCCCACGCCATAATTTCTCATGGCATAGTCGAAGGTTATTTCTTCTCCGGCAATGATTTTCCTGAAGGCCACAAAGTCATGGGCGCCGGTTTCATTCACGCTGATACCGCAATTTGGATCACAGGAATGATTAACCTTGCTTATCGAGCCGGCGTGAAGCACGTAATCGTTTTTGCCTATCTGCGAAGCGTGAGAGTGGTTCCCATCAAGTGCTCTTTCAATCACTCCGACCATGACAATTTCGCCAGTAGTAAATGATTGCGTCGAGAAAATGCCCTCTCCTCTTCCCTCAGTAATTCTTAGCTCAAATCCAGCTTTCATGTGGAACTTCCTTAATACGTGGAGCGGGTATTTTTCATACCCGGAGTTGACCCAGTCACCATGAAAATAGTTCTCTTGCCACGAGGCATACTGCGCATGTCATGGACCATACTATCAGTTTGGCGGATGCTACACTGCCAAAAGTATGAAAAGAGCCCAACTGGAGAGAGACATATTCCGGCTATTCCTTGGGTTACACAATTATTTTACAGGGGATATATAACGCCATTGGACTCAATCAATCGGAGAAAAGGTGATTCGTGCACAAAAAGAAAAAAATAAGTGAACTTGGATCAGGCAGCGAAATGCTAACTCCCGCCTTTGCCCGCGGGGCTATGGAAGCCCGTGTTTCCAAATATGAGATGCCTGAGGCTGAGATGCTGCCCGAAACCGCCTATTACCTGGTCCACGACGAGTTGATGCTCGATGGTAACGCCCGGTTGAACCTGGCCACCTTCGTCGGCACCTGGATGGAGCCTGAAGCCGACCGGCTGATGGAGGAGACTTTCAGCAAGAACCTGGCCGACAAGGATGAGTATCCCCAGACGGCGGAAATAGAAGCGCGCTGCGTCAACATGATCGCCCGGCTCTGGAACTCGCCTGAAGACGAAGAGGCGGTCGGCACATCCACAATCGGCTCCAGCGAGGCGGCCATGCTAGGCGGCATGGCGCTCTTGAAGCGGTGGCGCCAGCGGCGCGAGGCCGAGGGTAAGACCGCGAACAGGCCCAACATGGTAATGGGAATTAACGTGCAGGTTTGTTGGGAGAAATTCTGTGTCTACTGGGACATCGAGCCGCGCTATGTACCCATGGAAGAGGGCCGCTACCACCTGGGCGCCGGGGAGGCTGCCGGTCTTTGCGATGAGAACACCATCGCCGTACTCGCCATCATGGGCAGCACATTTGACGGCAGCTATGAGCCGGTCAGCGAGATCGGCGCCGCGCTCGACCGGCTGCATGAGGAGAAGGGTCTGGACATACCGATCCACGTGGATGGCGCCAGCGGCGGTTTCATTGCCCCCTTCCTGCAGCCGAAGCTGGAGTGGGATTTTCGCGTGCCACGGGTGCAGTCGATCAATGCCTCAGGTCATAAATATGGTCTGGTCTATCCCGGAGTCGGCTGGATCATCTGGCGCAACCAGGACGCCCTTCCCGAGGAACTTATATTCAAAGTGAACTACCTCGGTGGTGAGATGCCCACCTTTTCCCTGAATTTCTCCCGGCCCGGCAGCCAGATAGTAGCGCAGTACTATAACTTCCTCAGGTTGGGGAAAGAAGGATACCGGCGCATCCACCAGGCCAGCCAGGACGTGGCGCTATATCTTTCCGGCAGGCTCGCCAGATACAAGGAGATCGAGCTGATCACTGACGGCGGCGACATTCCCGTGTTTGCATTCAGGATGACAAAAGAAGCGGAACGATCAACGAATTATACGGTCTTCGACATGTCGGAGCGGCTTCGAGACCGGGGCTGGCAGTTGCCGGCGTACACCTTCCCTAAAAACTGTGAACACATAGCGGCCCTGCGCATTGTGGTCAAGGAAGGGTTCAACCGCGACCTGGCGGACCTGCTGCTGGGCGACTTCGAGCGGCACATGGAATGGTTCAAGGCGCACCCCGAGCACAAGCCAAAAAAGTCGGGGCACAGCTTCCGGCACTGAGCAGGCAAAACTCATCTGATACTATTGCTGCTGCAGTCCAATGCGGCTTCAGGATGTTCTTCGATTACTACAACAAAGAGAGGGGGCACAGCTCCCTGTGCGACATGGAGAGAAAACTTGTGAGTTCCTATGTACTCGATTTTCAGGAGATCGACAAAACCAAACAGATGCTTGCCGGGGGTAAAGGCGCGAACCTGGGGGAACTTTCCAGGACTGAAGGAATACGCGTGCCGGACGGCTTTTGCATTTCTACCGAAGCCTTTAGAAGGATCATCGGGGAAGCGCCGCTGCTTGACGAACTACTCGATCAGCTAGCGCTCCTAAAGCCTAGGTTCAAAACTGGCGGCAGGTTGTTTGTCGATGTCACTCAGATACTGGTTTCGGCCAACAGCAAGAATAATTTTTTAGTCGAGGCTATGTAGAAATCCTGTGATGGGGCAGCCGGTTTTGATGTTGGCTGATGTGATCAAAAATGGGTTCCTTCTGTTTGGGCAAATTGTTAGCGTTTGACTTCCTGTGTAAGGTTATCCATCACCACAAATTTCAAATATGACAGGTCTTTCAATATTGATAACTGGTTGACAAAACTGTCATTTCGGTGGAACATTACTAATCCAATCACGTTTATAAAATAGTTCCTTTTTGTTAGAAATCTATGCTATTGAGGGGTTAAGGTTGCGACTGCGACAGCAAATTAGCGTGTTATTTGGTTTGATTCTTTTGTACTTTGTCCTGTTTGCGACCGGTTTGGCGGGAGGGGATAATTGGACGTGGACATCCAATGGCCCCAATGGTGGTGTTGTTGACTCAGTTGCCCCCTCGCCCTGTTTTGCCACAGACCATACCATCTTTGCTGGAGCTCTGAACGGCGGTGTTTTCAAAACGATCAATGCCGGTTCAAGCTGGAGCGCGGCCGGGAACGTTTACAGCGGACTGACGGATACGCAGGTTATGAGTTTGGTGATCTCACCAAACTTTGCCACAGACAACACTCTCTTTGCCGGAACTGGGAGCGGCGGTGTCTTTAAATCGACTGATGCGGGCTCAAGCTGGAACGCGGCTGGAAACGTCTCCAGCGGACTGACCGATACGCAAGTTCTGGCTGTCGCCTTATCACCAAACTTTGCCACAGACAACACTCTCTTTGCCGGAACTGGGAGCGGCGGTGTCTTTAAATCGACTGATGCGGGCTCAAGCTGGAACGCGGCTGGAAACGTTTCCAGCGGACTGACCAGTATTCAAGTTCTGGCTGTCGCCCTGTCCCCAGGCTTTGCCACCGACCATACCCTCTTTGCCGGAACTGAGAGCGGCGGTGTCTTTAAATCGACTGATGCGGGCTCAAGCTGGAACCAGGTTAGCAACGGACTCAGCCTGGCTCCAAATATTATCTTGTCTGTTGCCGTTTCGCCCGACTTTACCAATGACCATACTCTTTATGCGGCTTCTTTGTTTTACGGTCTCTATAGATCAACAGATGGTGGCGCCAGCTGGAATCGGCGGTTCAGTTCGATGGCTAAATCTGTTGCTCTCTCGCCGAGCTTTGCAACGGATCAAACTGTTATTGTTCGCGGCCAATACGGCGTTTATATGTCGGCTGACGCGGGCGCGACATGGAAGGAATTAACAGGAATTCCCAGTACGAACATTGCCTCCATTGCCATCTCGCCGGGCTTTGCCAGTGACGGTATGGTGTTTGCAGGTGCTGACAACGGAGTCTGGTCCTACGCAAAGACGATCCCAGCAAGCAACGTAACCCCTTCAGGCTGGATTACCACACCAGATACCCACATCGCCGCCGATCTGGGTGACGATGGTTCTGGTATCAATGCTGCCTCCATAAGCGTCTACCTGGATGGCAGCGCTCTTTCAAGTTGCTCGCTTACCTCAGCGCACGTTGACTGTCCCGTTTCCGGCCTGGCGGAAGGCCATCATAATCTAGTGATCAACTACATCACCAATGCGGGCACGAATGGATACGGTGCGGGTTCTTTTGATGTCGATCTGACAGCTCCTTCCATTTCAGGAATATCTCCTACTGGATGGACGAAAGCAAGCACCAACATAACCGCCAACCTGAGCGATACCGGTTCAGGCATTAACACAGCAACAGCATCCATGTACCTCGATGGTTCAAGCGAACAGCTTGCCGGATGCTCGGTCGGCTCATCCAGCATCGGCTGCCCCGTAACGGGTCTGAGCGCGGGCCAACATACGGTCAGTATCTCTGCGACGGATAACGCCGGGAACCGGGGCTCAGCTACTGGCGGTTTTGGCGTTGAAGCAGTGCTAAGCAACGTAACCCCTTCAGGCTGGATTACCACACCAGATACCCACATCGCCGCCGATCTGGGTGACGATGGTTCTGGTATCAATGCTGCCTCCATAAGCGTCTACCTGGATGGCAGCGCTCTTTCAAGTTGCTCGCTTACCTCAGCGCACGTTGACTGTCCCGTTTCCGGCCTGGCGGAAGGCCATCATAATCTAGTGATCAACTACATCACCAATGCGGGCACGAATGGATACGGTGCGGGTTCTTTTGATGTCGATCTGACAGCTCCTTCCATTTCAGGAATATCTCCTACTGGATGGACGAAAGCAAGCACCAACATAACCGCCAACCTGAGCGATACCGGTTCAGGCATTAACACAGCAACAGCATCCATGTACCTCGATGGTTCAAGCGAACAGCTTGCCGGATGCTCGGTCGGCTCATCCAGCATCGGCTGCCCCGTAACGGGTCTTGCGTCAGGTCTTCATTCGGTGACAGTCAATGCGCAGGACGAATCGGGGAACTCTTCATCTGTCTCCAATAATTTTAGCGTCGATTCCGCGGCGCCCACAATTAGTAACATGATTCCGACCGGGACAGTCACGACTCGGACCTCCACAGTCAGTGCTTATTATTCAGATGCTGATTCTGGAATAAATCCTGTTTCAGCAAAATTAACTGTGAACGGGCACGATGCGACTCCCTATGCCACCATTGCGGCAGACCACATTTCCTTTAAATATTCCGGGAGAAAAGGTCAAAATATTCACCTGGAGATCAGCGACAATGTCGGCAATGTCCAGACAGCGGACTGGACTTACACAGCTCCAGATTTCTACAGTTATTACTTTCCCTGGTACGACAATCAGGGAGGCCGCACCTGGATTTTGGGGGCCAACCCGACAGGAGCCGCGGATAACTCAATCGACTCATTAATGGGCGTCAGCCCGCTAGCCAAAGGAGTTGTTGTCCACGGCGGCAGCACGGTGCCCATGTTTTTTGCCGGCATCATGGGCGGTCCCATTCGAGTTAACACAAACAACGGGCAGGCCTTAATCAGTGAGAGGTCGTTATTTGGAAATTCCTTTGAGGAGGTCTGGGGGGTGTCTTTCGAACATCTGGATTCTCACTATTTCTGGCCGGTGTATGACGGTGCAAGTATGAGGAACTGGATACTCGTTGCCAATCCTACCGAGAATGGCGAGAACATCAGGGTGCGCGTGACAGTAAGGAATGCTAACCCAGACATCTCTGAGACCAGGGACCTGGCTCCCGGCCAGTCTTGGACTCCGATCTATGCGGGCAGATCCGGCGGGCCGGTCGAGGTCAAAGCTTGGAAGCAAGGTGGGAATGAAGACACAGACCCCCGCAAGTTGATCGCATCACAGCGCGTGTTGAACAACGGTGCCTTCAATGAGATGCCGGGGATACCTGATTGGCAGTTGTCTTCCGGCTGGTTCTGGACGTGGTACGACAATAACAGTCCGGGCGCTTCGGACTGGATCTGCATAGGTAATCCCAACCCTCAGACCACTTATGTAGTGGTGCTGGTAGGAAAAGACATTGTTTTTCAAGGATATATACCCGCGAATGAGACTCAATCGGTGCAGGTTCCGCGTGGAGATCCCGCTGGAATGGGAGGGCCCGTCGCCGCGATAAGCTGTTCAGATCCATCATGCAGTAATCTGGGCCCGAACATATACGCGACCCAACGGGTCATCTGGGGACCTTCCTTCAGCGAAATTTCAGGATATGGCGATTTCAGAAGTAACGCCAACTGGACCTGGTATGACAATGCCAACCCCGGAACGACAAACTGGGTCCTGCTCTCAAATCTGAATAGCGATCGAAGCATCTATGCAGAGATAAAGATTGCGGGAATAACGCGGTGGTCTGGCGCGATTCCGGCCTTTGGTAACGTGACTCCAACATTCCCCGGTATCATGGCGGGCCCGGTTGAAGTGAAGGCATGGGACGATCCCGGCCATACGACGCCCACCGAAATATTTGCGTCGCAGCGCGTCCTTTGGAATGGTTATTTCAACGAGTTGGTAGGCAAAGGCTTTTGAAAATAATGGCCAACGCTAAAGAAGAATGGATTGTCATAACGAGGAGATGATGATGTTGCGCGAAGGGGTTGAGCTTTAATGAATAATACCCGTATTGGAATACTCCATTTCATTATGGAGATGGTTGGCATCACTTTCTTACAAACGATATTTGGGTATTCCTTAGAAAGGTAACGAAGCTACACTGCGGGTAGAAATTTCGACATGGATACTTGGTTCTTAATATATTTTGTTTATTTTTTCCTTCTCATTGGAGTTTTAATTTCATCAATTCCTTTCTGGAAAATCATGAAAAAAAGAATTGCCAGAGCTTTAAATCTGCAGGGAGAACCAAGAAAGAATAGAAGAATAGCTTTTGCAGTTTATGAAGTGTCCTATTTATCTATTTTGATATGTGACCTTGCAGGTATAGCTATTCTTTCTCAGTCTACCTCCTTATCTTCTTGGGGCATCTTCTCAATCTTTTTAATTATTCATGGATTACTTGGGCTAACAGTATTTGGATATATTTTTGGATTTCTGATTAAGCGAAATGAAAGAAGGGTGCGATGAAATGTTTGCAAATGGTTTGCAAAACGCCGAAAAATCATGAAATACCCTCTCGCCAAGGGGCTTTATTATTTCCACTGAAAGAGAGTCATCGAAAAAATCTATCAATTATCAGGCAGAAGAAACCTTGGCGGGAAGGCGTAGGAATCGAACCTACCAACGACGGGATTACCGCCGCCTACCGGTTTTGAAGTTGCGTGCGGGTCGATCTATGTTGGCTCAAGAATTCGGAGGAATTCGTGCAAATGCTAAATCTACGTATTATCTAACAGATTGGCCTGCACTAACCTGCCCCTAACAATGAGGCGGCCTGAAGGATCCGTAGTGATAAGAGTAATTGTTTCGAAACCGACGGGTTCCAAAACTTGAACATCTTCAGGTTTAACCGTGAAAATATTGTTGACTTCATACTCGAATCTTCCGTATGTGGTCATCAAGTCCAAATTGTCACCTGATTTGATTTTTTCCAGATTCTTAAACGGTGCTGCACCGACGTAACGATCAGCCGCGACAGCGAAGTTTCCACCATTGCCTGGTAAAGGCGTTCCCTCTAAATGGCCAGCACCCAAATCCATAGAATCATTCCCCGAACCTTCAACGATAATTACTTCGCAATCAATTGCTGGAATCTCCAATCTTGCAATTGGTGATCCATTGCTCGGCTCCTTTTGATTAACTGCCAATGTCCGAAGGATTTGTGTAGTTGACATGTTCTTAAGAGAAGAAACCATATTTCTGTTTGGTTCGGCGGCAGCTTCAACGCCCTGGTCAAATTTGTATTCAACTTCATCATGAGATTGCTGATTCCAGAATCTTGAACCAGGGACAAGAGCGAATAGAAGAATGACTGAGAGAAAAAACACGAAATTTGATAATAGAACAATGAGGATGGTGAGTTTTTTATCGCTTCCAATATGTCCGTTCACAAGAGCATCCTTACCTTTTTCTTATTATACCCATTGGCGCTTTTTCCATCGGCATCCCCAAGATACTGGCGGGAAGGCGGAGGAATCGAACCTGCCAATGCGATCTAAAAGTATTCGAAGGGAAGGAGGTCTTCGTTCCCTTCCAGTTCATTTATCCGCTATTGGCCTGGATACTCGAATCGCTCATTACATGGATCAACAGCGGACGCGTAGACCCTGGTGCTGAAAGAATTCACGCCTTGAGGAATTACATAAGTGACGGTAGCGTACACGCGGCCCGACGCCGGAATATCCGCCAGGCTGACAGGAAAAGCTGCGTCGGCAACCACGCCGTTCGATACCACGATCTGTTCGATTTTGAGCGAAGATGCCGGCGGACCATCATTAGTGATTATGAATGCGACTGACAAACGGTCATAAATGTAGTCATAAAAAGAACTCCAGTAGACCGAACCCACGTAGAGATTGAGTCCCGGCTTCCCGCACCACCAGCCGTACGGCCTTGCCCAGGGCAGATTGTCCTGTCCGCCAGTGAAGCTCAGCGGGGTGTCGACAAAACCGTCGTTATTGGCATCGGGTGATTTCCAGTTGCTCCAATAATTCCCGCCCGCCGGCGATGGCTGACTGAAAGAATTCCCGTCCGAATGGTAGATGATATTTGTTTGCGCCGAGTTGCTGATTATATTGTTGCGGTAGAACAGGTTGCCGGTGCTGTAATAGTAAATATAGATGCCGGTCTGATTGTTCCTTACCATGTTTCCGGTAGCGGTATTGTTATCGCTGCTGTATAGCATCCAGATGCCGGACTCGTTGTTTTCCATCGATGAGCCTGTGATGATATTCCCGCTTGAACCTTGAAGCTCTATCCCCGCGATGGTGTAATTCGCCTCGATGTTCTTGATCTGCATATTGTTGCTGTTGACCAGCCTGACGCCGTTGCCGTTATGTTGAAGTGTCAGATCCGAGATGGTCACTCCGTTGCAACTTATGCAATAAAAGACACCGGCATTTGTCTCAGCGCCATACGACAAACCACTTGCATCTCTGACGTAATAAACAGGCTTACCGTCGACGAGGTTGCTGACATCTATGTCCTGATCGAAGTCCGTGGCATTGGAACCATCCAGCCAGAAGTTATACTTGCTGCCGGTCATGAGATTATCCCGAAGTGTATTGCCGGAGCCGCCAGCCATCCAGATTCCGTAGAGCGTGCTGCCGTTGATATGGTTGCCACTTATGTTATTGGCGCCGCTTTTGAGGTAGCGGAGGGAGATGCCGTTCTGACGGCTGTCCGAAATGGTATTGGCTGAGATGTTGTTGTTCCCGGAATTTTCCACCCATATGGCATTGTAACTTCCGTTAAATGTCCGTGAAGAGATCTGGTTGCCATCCGAGTTATAAAGCCCGATTCCCATTCCGTCCCGGCCTGAAGCGCCGCCGCTGATGATGTTGCCCTGAGAATAATTGAGTAGAATCCCGTTACTATTGGCAGTCGAATTGATGTTCTCTATCCGGGAGTTGGTGGTATTCCAAAGGTATATCCCGGAATGGTTGCCCGCTGGCGTGAGATCCCTGATGGTGACCCCGTCGCAATGGATGCAGAAGAACGTTCCGGCGTTGGTCGAGGCATCGTAAACCTGATCGATGGCGTCGCGAACGTAAAGAATAGGTCTGCCCGCCGTTAGATTGCTGGTATCTATGTCGTTGGCAAAGTCGGCGTCTACCGCGCCTTCGACAGAAAAGTTGCTGGTATTGCCCTCCATATTGTTCCCCGAAAGACTGTTGTCAGGCCCCGCGGCGTTGAGGACCATGCCGCTGGCATTGTTCCAGGAATGATTGTCGGTCAGGTGATTGCCGCCGGCGGAGTGAAGATAAATCCCTAAACTGTTGCTGCCAGAGACGCTGTTGCCGGTCAGCTGGTTTCCATTGGAGAGGTTCACGTCCAGACCGTTCCAGTTGTTAGTCAGGCTGTTGGCGGATATCTGGTTGTCATTCGAGCCCTGGTCGACAAGAAGGCCCTCGCTGTTGTTCGAGCAGATGTTAGTGGTAATTACGTTCTGGGATGAGGACACGAGCTTGATTCCTGTATAGAAGTTACGCAGCGTTACGTTTCTGACAGTGACGCCGCTTTTGCCGCTCAGATAGACGCCGTAATAATTCGGCCAGTAAGAGGACCCGGGACCATAAATGGTGTGTCCGTTGCCATCCAGCGTCAAACCGTTATCCGCTATTTCAATCCCGTTGTTCATATCGTTACTGAGAGTGCAGGTTTTTGTGCCGGGATCCCAGACTCCGATCTGGCTGCAACTGCCTCCGGTCGCGTCATCACGAAGGAAATATGACGTAGCCGAAAAAACCGGCGATGATGAAAAAAGGCTGAGGATCGCAAAAAATATGGCGACCAGTAGAAGCTTCGCCAAGCGAGCATGACCATTACGCGCAATTGTTGCCGAACTCATGCAGGTCTCCCCAACTCCCGTATGACTTTGTCAAAAGAGGTAATACTCAACGTGGCGATATAGTGCTCATGGGTATACCAGAATGTCAAGAGCGTTCCTGCAACAGAAATTATTGGCGGGAAGGCGTAGGAATCGAACCTACCAACGACGGGGTTACCGCCGCCTACCGGTTTTGAAGACCAGCTGGGCCACCAGACCCCTGCCCTCCCGAGGTGAGATGAAGATTTTACCCCAATCGAGGAATCACAACCAAGGGCGCCCACGTCGGCAAGAGCATGCGAAAACCAGCCCGAGCCCTGTAGCACCGCTGTCGCCATGTTTATTTAAGAAATTGCCGGGAAGGAAAGCAGCAGATTTACTTTCCGAGAAGAGGGGTGTTACAGATGAGGAAGCAACCAGCGTTCTTTGGATATGTTCTCGCCTCGGCATTTCTGCTGGCTGTGTCCGCATGTGGAGAAACCAGCACGACCAGCACTCCCGCGACGACGGCTGCGCCTTCAGCCAGCGTATCCAGCGTCCCCGATTTTTCCAAGCTGGGGTTTCCGACCATTCTCGGCAGCAAGGATCTGACTCCCGGTCGGGATGACACCGTCGTGGCGGGGCCGTATGTATTCCAGATCCCTGCCAATGCCTTCGCCGGCCCGGTCAAGTTCGAAGTGCTCGGCGGCGATCCGGCAGCGTATAACTCAAAGCTGCCGTCCGGTCAAACGTCGGTTCTGGCTTTTGCGCTGAGGGTGACTGACAAGAACACGAACCAGCTGATCGCCAAGTTCCAGAATCCCATCACCGTGATCGCCAGCGACAAGAGCATCACGGCCGAGAGCCTTTATTGCAACGTCTCTACCGATGGCACGGTTGTGCTCAACCCCGGCGGCACGGCGAAGGCGGGAGAGCTGGATCATCCGGAGTCAGGCACGACGGTCGCCTGGGTCATCACCGCGCCCTCATCGGCCGCGGGCGGAACCTCGACGGGCGGCGGCACGACGGTCCCCGGACCGACCAGCACGCCACCATCAGGAGGCTATGGCTATTAGGAAGATGTCCGCGGCATAGTTTGCCGCGCGAAGTGAAGTGGTTCTGCAGGCCGGGCGGGTTTCTACCCGCCCGCCTTCTTTCTGAGGACGCGGTAATCGCCCTCGCGGCGGGTCAGTCCGGAGCGGTCGAAATATTCCAGCAGCGCCTGGGCGAACTTGCGGCTGATGTCGAGCATGTCGCGGAACTCCGCCAGGGTGATCTGGCCCTGGTCCTGGCAGCGGGCGACGACGGCTTCGCGCGCGATCGCCACCGGTTCGGTGGCGTAATACAGGTCCGGCTTCACCTTGACGGCGCGCTCCTCCTCCACCAGCAGCTTGAGCACCAGCTTGAAATCCTGGTCGCCGGTGCGGGCGCCGACGGCCGCTGCCAGGTCTGACAGCGAAGGCGGCGCCATGCCGGCGGCTTCCAGCCGCGCGGCGATATCTTCCATCATCCCCTGCTGGGATTCGGAGAGCCTCGCCACCGCCGATGCCAGCGAATAGCGCTGGTCCTTTACCGTCACCTTCCCGCTCTGCACCACGCCGGCCAGCAACGCCTGGAAGGAGCTGTCCGCGGCCGGCATGCCGGCGCTTCTGGCGATCTCGTCGGCGCTGAGGCTGGGATCGGCGGGATTGGACCGCTGCCGCGCCTCGAGAGTCGACTGCAGCCTCAGGCTGAAATCGTTGATCGAGTGCGACGCGAAGAAGACGTCGCCTCCGGTCGCGCGCGCCGTGAGCGCGACATCGGGATCGGCCAGGGCCGAGTCCAGATCGCTGTCGGAAAGAATGCCGGTGGCGGCAAGGTCCTGCCGGGTGAGCCCGGACGGGATCGCTTCCTCCAGCAGCAGTGAAACGATCTCGCGCGCGCTTCCCTTCTCGAGGATCTCCAGCCGCCGTAGCTGGCCCTCGCCCTTGCCGTGTTTGTGGGGATGGGGATCTATGACCAGGCCGCCGCCGATCGTGGTCACGGGGCTGAGCGAGCGGATGATGAAGCGATCGCCGCGCGCCGGCAGGATCTTGGTCTTCAGGCGGACCTGCGCGTAGCAGCTCTCGCCCGGCGCCAGGCGGTCGCGGTCGGCGAACATAAGTTTGGCGGTGGCGTCGGCCGTGCCGTGATGGAAGCGCACCTGGGCGCCGTACTTGAGCGTCTGGGGCGAACTCTGTAACAAAGTCACCTTCGCGTCAACCATGTAAGTCGGCGTCAGACCTTCGCCCTTCACTACCATCTGGCCGCGGCGCAGCCGGTCCTTGTCGATGCCGGAAAGATTAATGGCTACTCGATAACCGGCCTCGGCGCACTCGACGCTGTGATCGTGAACCTGGACGGTTCGTGCCCGCGAGGGCAGGTCGTCGGGCATCAGCCGCAGGCTGTCCTCGGCGCAGATGCGCCCGGACCAGAGCGTGCCGGTGACCACAGTGCCGATACCCTTCAAAGTAAACACCCTGTCAACCGGAAGGCGCGCGACGCCCTCGCCGGCCCCATGTGCTTCCTGGGCGCGGCTGGCCGCTTCCTCCAGCACACCCAGCAGCAGCGGCAGGCCGTCGCCGGTCTTGGAGCTGACGCCGACGACGGGCGCGTCCCTGTAGGGAGTGGTTGACAGGAAATCCTCGATGTCGGCTTCGACCAGCTCGATCATCTCGGCGTCGGCGAGGTCGGTCTTGGTGATGGCGGCCACGCCCTGGGGGATGCCGAGCATCTCGATGATGGCCATGTGCTCGCGGGTCTGGGGCATGACGCCGTCGTCGGCGGCGACCACCAGCAGGAAGATGTCGATGCCGGAAGCGCCGGCGACCATGTTGCGCACGAAGCGCTCGTGCCCGGGGACATCGACCACGCTCAAAGTTGTTCCGGAGGGAAGCTCGAGCTCGGCGTAGCCGAGCTCGATGGAGATGCCGCGCTCCTTCTCCTCAGCCAGGCGGTCGGTGTCGGTGCCGGTGATGGCCTTGATCAGCGCCGTCTTGCCGTGGTCGATATGGCCGGCGGTGCCGAGGACGAGGTGTCGTCCGGCGTTCAAATCTGTCGCCCGGGGTTCAAATCTCCAGTGCCTGCGAGAGGGCGCCTATGACGGCGCCGACCTGTCCGGGCAGAACCGTGCGCGCGTCGAGTAACAACTTCTCCTTGTGGATGCGCCCGATCACGGGCGGATCGGTCTCGCGCAGCCGGGCGGCGAGGTCGTCGACGGTGATCGATGCGGGAATCACGGAACAGACCCAGGAATCGAGTTCCAGCAGGGGCAGGGCGCCGCCGCCCACCTTGGATGTGGCCTGCTCGACGCCGATTGCGGCGGCGCCCGTCGAACCTTCCGCGCCCGCCGCTTCTCCGATGTTGACGCCGTTTTCCAAAACTTTTCTCAGCCTCCCGGCCATCTCCTCGGCCCGCGCCCTCAAAGCCTCGTCCGGTTCGCTCAGCATGCGCAGCGTCGGAATCCGCGTCAGCGCTTCCCCGGGCTTCAGATATATGGACAGCGTCGCCTGCAGCGCCGCCAGCGTCATCTTGTCGACGCGCATGGCGCGCGCCATCGGGTGCGCCTTCATCTTCTCGATGTATTCGCTCTTGCCGACGATGATGCCCGCCTGGGGGCCGCCCAGCAGCTTGTCGCCGCTGAAGGTGATGACGTCGGCCCCGGCGGCGAGGCTGTCATGGACCGAGGGCTCGCCGCCCAGCGCCGGCAGCTCCGCCAGCACGCCGCTGCCGAGGTCGTCGACGACGACCACTCCGCGCTCGTGCCCCAGCCCGGCCAGCTCCCTGATACCGACCTCGGCCGTGAAGCCGACGACCTTGTAGTTGCTCGTGTGAACGTGCAGCAGCATGGCGGTCTCGGGTCCGATCGCCTTCTCGTAATCGGCCAGCTTGGTCTTGTTTGTGGTTCCCACTTCGACCAGCCGCGCCGAGCTCGAGGCCATGATGTCGGGAATGCGGAAGGAGCCGCCGATCTCGATCAGCTCGCCCCGGGAGACGATGACGTCGCGGCCGCTGCCGAAGACGCTCAGCGCCAGCAGCACCGCGGCGGCGTTGTTGTTGACCACCAGCGCGTTCTCGGCGCCGGTGAGCGCCACGATGATGCGGGTGATATGGTCGTGCCGCGAGCCGCGCTTCCCCGCCTCGAGGTTGTATTCCAGATTGGAATAGGAAGCCGCCGCCTCGACCACCGCCTCGATAGCTTCCGGCGCCAGCACCGAGCGCCCCAGGTTGGTATGGACTACCACGCCTGTGGCATTTATCAACGGCTTCAGGCTGGGCTCGAAGATCCTCGCCGCTGTCTCGGCGACGGCGTCTCCGAGCGCCGCCGGACCGAGGTCGTCCGGGTCGATCTGCTTGCCGTCGAGGATGCCGCGGCGCAGCGCCTCGATCACCGAGCGCGCCGATTCAACCACGAAGCCGCGTCCGAACTGTTCGATGATGTCAACCAGCTCGGGCGCCTCGGCCAGTTCCTCGACGGAGGGCAGCGCCCTCAGGAGCTCCTGCTGTTTCCTGCCCGGCCCGTTCCTGCCAGGTGCGTTCTTGCCCGGCATGCTTAGCCCCCCAAGACCTTTTCGATGGCCGCGGAATCGGTTTCAAGAAGGTGGACTACCTGGTTAAGTTGCGCCAGCGACTGGCCGTCGAGATTACCCTCCCGGTATTCCACCTCTATGCTGTTGAACCGGTTGCGCAGATCGCTGGTGTGGGTGATGAACTTGGCGATGACTTCCTTCATCGAATCGATCAGGTCTTCGTTACACATGCACGGCTCCGTTTCCTTGTCGTGTGGGCTTTTTCCGATCATGACGCCAATATGGAATCTAACTCTAATCGGCGCCAGTCCGGCTGTAAAGCGGCCCGGCCCGGGTTAGAAAGCCAATCTGACGGGCTGAAATTAATAAATTTTACCTTGCTCTTACAATTGAATGGCCGTAGGATGTATAAGAGTACCGGCCAGCAGTGCGAGGGCTGTCCGATATCATCGCTGTGTATATGATGAAAAAGCCATCTCACGCAATACCAACAGGCCAAATAGGAAGCCGCCCATGAGTAAAAAGTTATCGGGGGCTGGCGTTTCCAACTACTCCGGCGAATGCCGGGTAGATCTGCATCTTCATTCCCGCTATTCCAAGGAATCAGACCTCTGGATTCTGAAGCAGGCCGGGATCAGGGAAAGCAATACCGATCCTGAAACCGCTTACCGCAACGCCAGGAAGCGGGGAATGACCTACTTCACCCTCACCGATCACAACACCATCGAAGGCGCGCTGACGCTCACCCATCATCCGGATTTCTTCATCAGCGAAGAGGTGACCACCTATTTCCCCGGGGAAGACGTCAAACTGCACGTCCTGGCCCTGGGCATCACCGAGGCTCAGCACGGCGAGATACAGAAGATAAGGCGCAACCTCTACGACCTGGTCGATTATCTCAAGCGGGAAGACATCCTCTATGTGCTGGCGCATCCGCTGACGCGGCTCGGGGGCGAGCTGGCGCCGCATCACGTCGAGCGGCTGATGCTGCTTTTCCCCATCTGGGAGATTCACAACGGCTCGACTCTGGAGCGGGAAAACACCCTGTCACGCCGCCTGGCGGAGTCATGCACGCCGGAGAGGCTTGCCGGGCTTGCCAAAAAATATCATCTCGAGCCCAGGCACGCGGGCCACATAACCTTTACCGCCGGCTCTGACGACCATGGCGGCTTCGACATGGGAAGCGCTTACACCATCACCGAGGGCGGGCGCGGCATCGCTGGATTCCTCAGCGAGGTCAAGGCTGGACGCAGCCGCATCGGCGGCGCCCATGGCAGCACGCTCAAGCTGGCGCATACGATGCTTGGGCTGCTGGAGCAGGGCGCCAAGGACAAACGGGTCAAGGGGCTCAGCCTTCTGGGTCAGGCCCGCGCCAGCCGCAAGTGGCTGGGACTGCTGTCACTGGCGGTCGGCACCGACAGCACCCGCGGCATCCTCGCCAAGGTCATGGCCGACCGCGATCTGCGCCGGGCGATCAAGCCGCTGATGTCTTCCGGAGGCGGCTCCGGCGGGGGAGACGAGTACCACGAGCAGCTCTTCTCGCTGGTGAAGACTTCCTGGACCGCCGGCATGCGCACGACCCTGTCGGGCATGTCCGAACTCACCCTTTTCAATTTCGTCCAGAATCTTGATACCATCGGGCGCCTGGTCGCCCTGCAGGTGCTGCTATTGCCGCATTCACTGGCGGCGAATTATCACAGCCGGCAACGACATTTCCTGCGGCGACTGAGCGCGCAGATGCTCCCCGATCTGCCGACCGCCGAGGCTCCCTGGCCCAAAGTCGCCCTTTTTACCGATACCATGGACCAGGTCAACGGCATCACCAGCATCCTTCACCGTCTCGACGAGCATTGCGAGGCCAAGGATCTGCCTCTGGAGATAATCACCTGCGACGGCGACGGCGAGGGCAGCGGCAAGGGCAATGGCGGGAACGGCAACGGCGGAAATGGCGGCAACACCATCGACGGCAGCCGTATCACCCGCTTCCCGGCCGTGTCTTCCATGAACCTTCCCGATTTCGGCAGCCTCGACATGCATGTGCCGCCGATCCATGATGTCGTCCGCTACTGTGAGGAAAAGGGATTCGACCTCATCCATGCGGCGACCCCGGGTCCGCTGGGGCTGGTCGCATTCCTGGTATCGCGAATACTGCAGGTGCCCTTCGTGGCCAGCTATCATACCGACGTTCCCCGTTGCATCGGCCGTCTTACCGACGACAAGCTCAACGAGGAAGTCGCCTGGACCTACATCCGCTGGTTCTACCAGCGCTGCGACCTGACCTTTGTGCCTTCAGCCTGGAGCAGCCGCGACCTGGCCTGCCACGGGCTCGACCAGCGCAAGATGGGTGTTCTTTATCAGGGCATCGACGCCGACCGTTTCTCGCCGGCGTTTCACTCTGATGAGTGGCGCCGCGTGTTGAGCGGCGATGCCCCCGAGAAAAAGATTTTGCTGTTCGTCGGCCGCATGTCGGCGGAGAAGGACCTGCGCTTCCTGGCCGAAAGCCACCGGGATCTGGCGGCGATGCGCCCGGATGTGCATCTGGCCATGGTCGGCGACGGCCCCATGCGAGCTGAACTCGAGGACCTGCTGGGCGACAGCGCCACCTTCACCGGCTGGCTCAAGGGAGAGGAGCTGGCGGCTGCTTATGCTTCGGCGGACATATTTGTCTTCCCCAGCTCGGTCGACACCGCCGGCCAGGTCATCCTCGAAGCCCAGGCTTCGGCCCTGCCGGTAGTCGTATGTTCCGAAGGCGGCGCCTCCGAGAACATCACTCCGGGAGTGACCGGCGTGACCTTTGCCAGCCGCAGCCGCTCCGGATTCATTGCCCAGGTCGAGCTGCTGCTCGATGACGGGGTAATGCGCAGCGACATGTCGCAGGCGGCGCGGGAACTGGCCGCGGCCCGTTCCTGGAACCAGATCTTTGCCCGCCAGTTCGAGTCTTACGCCGACCTGGTCACCTGGTGGCAGCACGACACCGACAACCGTTCCTCGGGCGGGGTCGAGACCAGCGCCGGTCCGGCCGGCTCGCTCTTCGAGGCCTTCGCCAACATCGAAAGGGAGCGCCCTGTCAGAAATCCCGAAGACATCAGCTCTCTTCCTCTTCGCCCACCACGATGACGAATTCTTCATCGCCGCGACCATGCGCCGCATGGCCGCCGCGCATCTGCCGTTAGCCGCCGCCTGGCTGACAAGGGGCGGCCTTCACGGCGATAGGCGTGAAGCCGAATCCCGCTGCGCGATGAGGCTGATCGGCGTCGAACCCCGCAACCAGTTCTTCTTCCGCCTGCCCGACGGCAAGGTACTTGACTTCATGGATGAGATTGTCGCGCGGCTCGGGCGTCTTGTCTCGGAACTGCGGCCGGCATCGGTTTTTGTCCCCGCTTTCGAGGGCGGGCATCCCGATCATGACGCCGCTCAGCTGGCGATGGTTTTATCGCTGTCGCATCAAAGCAGCGGCGCCGGAGCTGACGCCGCTCCGGCCCTCTTTGAATTTCCACTCTACAGCCGCGCCGGGGCCAGGATACTCAAAGTGGGGCAGTTCATTCCGGCGACGACGCCGGTCGAGCGGACGCCGATGAAGCTCAGCGACCGCCTGCTCAAGCGCAAACTGGTGGTGGGTTGCTTTCGAAGCCAGAGGAGCCTGCTTTGGCCGCTTACCGGTATCAGGGGTGGGCCGATGATGGTCCACGTGCAAGGTGAGCCTTACCGCCGGGTGCCGCGCGGCCGCGACTACGCGATCAGGCCTCATCCCGGGCGGCTGGCGTACGAGTTTTATACGGCGTGGCGGTTCGGGGATTTTGCGGAAGTCGCCGCGAGGATTACCGGAAGCTGATCTTATCAGCCGGTCCTTCTGAATCAGCTAATCGACGATCTCTTCGTCATCGTCGCCTTCCTCCATCATCTCCGGAAGGAAAAGATCACATATCGAACCGAAGTCAACCGGGAAAGCGCCGCCGGTGTCTTCGGAGCCGGCTGAGCAGGTGAGCGCCTCCACGCGCTTGTCGTGATCGGTGTCGATGCGGATGGCGTAGGAACAGAGGTCACAGCTGTCGACGGCGCCGGCTTCACGGTAATGATATTTGCTGGCCCAGTCTTTCTGGTTGATGCCGTTTTCTTCCATGCCTGACTCCGGTTACTGTACTGCTGTAATGATAGCACGCGGTTGACGCCGCCGGCTCTAGAGTTCCTCGCCGGAGAGTATCTGCAGCACCTGCTCGACGCCGCTCATGCGCTCGACCATCAGGTCGGCGTAGCGAGGCAGCTCCGCCGGCATCTCGTCGGAGATGACGCCGACGCCGACCATGAAGCTGTCCTTGCGCCGTTTACGTTTGCGCAACTCCTTGAGCGCATCGACGTCAGTGGTGTCGTCGCCGATGTAGATGGCCCTGCGGCAATCGAGCCGGTCCAGCAGCCGGCCGACGGCCACGCCCTTGTTGACCGGCACCGGCGGGCGCACTTCTATGACCTTGCGGCCCTCGGTCACCGCCAGCTCCAGCTCCTCGATGCGGGGAAAGAAATTCTTGTGTATGAAGTCGATCGCCTGCTGCGGGTCCGCGGCGCGGCGAAAATGGAACGACATGGTGGCGGTCTTGTCTTCCAGCCAGATGCCCTGCTCGGGCAGCTCTTCGAACTTGCGGCAATATTCGATCAACTCTTTTATGCGCGGGATGTAGGGCTGGGCTTCGTCATGGACGACGACGGCGTGGCCGGGGAGCAGGGTCTCGAAACCGTGGTTGCCGATGTAAGCCAGCTCGGAATTGCCGACTATGCGTTTGGCGCCGGTGGCCGGCCTGCCGCTGACGATGGTGACGGCCTTGTAGCGGTGAGCCAGATGCCGTATCAGGCGGGCTATGTCCGGCTGGATGGCGACGTCGTCCGGACGAGGCATGATCGGCGCCAGGGTGCCATCGAGGTCGAGGAAGATCGCCGCGGCGGATGTGTCCGTCAAAAGCGGCGCCAGCGCTTCCTGGGTTTCCTCCAGCGAAGTCGGCTTGAGTTTGTTGTTGTGCAAGGATTTGCCGGTCATATGGTAGAAAGTATTCTGCGGGCCTGGCGCTCACGGTCCAACCCGACAGGCGCTATGGTATCATACGCCTGCCGTCATCGGGGAGTAGCGCGAGTGAGCGGTAATTGTCGCGACGTGATGGCGCTTTAGCAGATCCACGAAAGCGAATCCCAGAAGTCTACACCAATGACAAGTTCACGTGACAAGCTTCTCCCGATGAAAGCACGCGCACCGTTCCCGGCGCATGGCTCGCGGCCGTCTATCGCGCCGGCACTTCTGGCAGCCGCGGCGGCGCTGGCGGCGCTGCTGATCGCGGCGGCGATCTTGTCCGGCGGCGCCGCGCGGGCAGCCTCGGGCAGCCTCTCCATCGATACCGACAAGCTGGTCTATCACACCGGCGACAACGCCGTTTTCAACCTCGCTCTTGATTCTGGCGCCGCCAGCCTGTCAGGCGATATCGTCATACGTATCTACCCCGCCGCGTCCCTGATGAACGCTGACCGCACCAGTGGGCAGCCACTTTCAGAAACTACGCTGATAAAAGACTTTAAGCTCTCGGGGGCGGCCACCGCATCAGCCGAGGCCCCACTCAGCGAACTCAAGGTCGGACCCGGTGGCTATCCTGTCAAGATCAGCCTGATGAGCGGCGGCCAGGAAGCGCTTTCCGGCACCGGCTGGCTGGCCGTAGTCGACCCGGCGGCGCAGGCGCCGCTCGACCTGGTACTGCTTTGGACCTCCGGTTCGGCGCCCGAGCGCGATTCCCAGGGACGATTCATCGACACCGGGCTCATCGACCGCTGCCGCGCCCAGCCTCGCCGGCCGGATACGCTGCTGCAGCATCTCGACCTGTCCCGGCTCTATCCCAAAGTGAAGACGACGTACGCCATCGAGGCTTCCGTGTTCGATCAGCTGCAGAGCCTGGCCGGCGGTTTCGATCTGGTCCAGGGGGGCAACATCGCCAGCTTCGCGCCGGACTCGGCCGAATCGAAATCGGCCTCAGCCTGCCTTGATGGATTTCGAACCCTGGCGGCGAGCGCCAATACCGAATTCATCGCCGCGCCCTATTACTTTGCCAGCTTGCCTCTGCTTGCCAAGCAGGGCTGGAGCGACGGCAACGGACAGTACAGCCGGGGGCATGACATCCTCGCCGATGCCCTGCAGCTGCCGTCCGTTCCCCAGGGAATCTATACGCCCGGACTTGACGTGACTACCGATTCGATGAGGTACCTGGCCGCAACCGGCGGCGAGTACTCGGTATTTTCGGGAAGCATCCGCGCGTCCATCCAGGGGCGGCTTCCCGCCGGCGAACCCAGCTACCGCGTCCGCGATCTGAGCGGCGAGCGCATCACCGCCCTGTTCGCCAACGACGACGCTTCCGCGGCCCTGTTCTCCGACACGCCGGACGGGCCCGCCTTCTTCGCCGCCCTGGCCAATGCCTACACTTCCGGGGCCCGGTTGACGATCGCCGCTTCCCCTTCTCCCAACCCGGTGATGACAGAAGATCTCCGCCGCCGCATCTACTCGACGGTCGAACAGGAGCCGTGGCTGCAGAGCCTGACCCTGGGCGAGGCGAGGCAGAAATACCGTCCCAGCACGCAGCCGGTGACGCTGATGAGGTACATCGATCCCACTACCAGCTATGTCACCGGGACTTATTACACCAAGCTGGATGCCGCCCACGAGGGCTTTGAGGACTTTCGCGCCGCCGTCGACAGCGACGTGCCCGAGTACATGAATCTGGAGAAACAGATGTACGCGGCCGAGAGCACTTATTTCGTCAACGAGAACGTGACCCCCGACGCCGCCAACCAGGGGCTGGCTTATCTGGACGCGATCAACAGCTTCACAGCCGGCCAGTTTGAAAACCTCAGCATCGATGTCAGCACGCCGCTGCTTCAACGCGACGCCAACGGCGAGGCCACCGTGACCATGGTCAACCGCAACCCCTACGCCCTGACCATGGATCTCTCCCTTTCGGGGAACGGGGTTGACTTCCCGGAAGGATCGGACCAGCGGCTCAGGCTCGAGCCCGGCAGCGTCCAGATCAAGGTGCCCTTCAGCTCGGGCGGCTGGTCGAACCTGACCGCGCGGCTGTCGTCGCGCGGGGATACCCTGGTGGAGGACTCCGCTGGAATCCACCTGATCACGTCTCGCGGCTGGATCGTGATCATTTTCGCCCTCGGCGCTCTGGCGGCGGGGATCGTCTACACCTATATCGTGACCCGCAGCCGGCGGCGGGCAGGGTAAGCAACCCTAAAACCGGCGGCGGGCGGCCTGAAATTGAAGGCCCAAGGGCAATCCTGCCGAAGAATATAGGGCGGTCCGCAACATCGCGGCCGCGACACTTTCCCGGAGGATTCGAATTGCGACCGGCATCGGCCATCCGCGAACTCATTCATGGCGAAGAGGGCAGTTTCGTCAGCACTTTCGTTTTTCTTGCGATAGTGGTTGCCATCATCGCCGTTGCCGTGATCGACGGCACTTCCTGCCTCTATGCCAAGAACGCCGCGGACGACGTCACCCAGGAAGCCGCCAACCTCGCCTTCGACGATTATCAGATGTACCGAAACGATGCCCACGCTGAAAACATCGCAGCCGCTCACTGCGAGGAAAAAGACCTGCAGTTCGTCGACTTCCGGGTCAACAGGTTCCAGGGGCACACGTTCGACGTCACCTGCGCCAAGGACGCCAAGACCTACGCCTTCAAGCACATTCCCATCCTCAAGGAACTGATCCATCAACAGGAGACCAGGACCTCTTCCGGCGTCGATTAACTCCCTCCCGCCCGGGCTCCTGTTACCCGGGGCCGTCCGCCGCATCTTCGCTCTTGCCAATTCCGCTGTAAAAAGCTAAATTTCTTCCATTGCTCTTTTTCCACCTGGGTCTGGAGGGTCCATGACTGTCAAATATCTCTTGTCTGAAGAAAATCTTCCCAAGCAGTGGTACAACATCGCCCCGGACATGCCGGAGGGGAGCCTGAAGCCGCCGCTTAACCCCGCCACCGGAGAACCCGTCGGCCCCGAGGCGCTGACGCCGCTGTTTCCCATGTCACTTATCATGCAGGAAGTCAGCACCGAGCGCGATATTGATATCCCGGAAGAGGTCCGGGAGATCTACAAGCTCTGGCGCCCGACGCCGCTCATCCGCGCCATGCGGCTGGAAAAGGCGCTCGATACGCCGGCCAGGATCTATTTCAAGTACGAAGGCGCAAGCCCGGCCGGCTCGCACAAGCCCAACACCTCGGTGCCACAGGCTTATTACAACAAGGAAGCCGGCATCAAGCGCATCGCCACCGAGACCGGCGCCGGCCAGTGGGGCTGCTCGATGGCCCTGGCGACGCAGATGTTCGGCCTTGAGTGCACCGTCTACATGGTCAAGATCAGTTACGACCAGAAGCCATACCGGCGCAGCATGATGCAGGTCTGGGGCGCGGAAGTATTCGCCAGCCCGACCGACCGCACCAATTCCGGACGCGCCATCCTCGAGGGCGACGCCGATTCGCTCGGCAGCCTTGGCATCGCCATCAGCGAGGCCAGCGAGGATGCGGCCACGCACGACGACTGCAACTACTCGCTCGGCAGTGTTTTGAACCATGTGCTCATGCATCAAACGGTCGTCGGTCTTGAATGTAAACAGCAGATGGAGATGGCCGGCGTCTATCCGGACATCGTCATCGGCTGCATCGGCGGCGGCAGCAACTACGCCGGGCTTGCCTTCCCCTTCATGAAGGACAGGCTGGAAGGGAAGAAGAACGTGGAGTTCCTGGCCGCCGAGCCCAGCTCCTGTCCGACGGTCACAAAAGGAGCCTACACCTATGACTTCGGCGACGCGCTGGCCTCGACGCCGCTGTTCATGATGCACACGCTGGGACACGACTTTATCCCGCCGGGGATCCACGCCGGCGGCCTGCGCTACCACGCCATGGCGCCGTTGATCAGCGCCCTGGTCGATGCCGGCCACATGAGCGCCGTCGCTTACGGCCAGACGGAGATATTCGACGCCGCCATCCAGTTCGCGCGCGCCGAGGCGATCATCCCGGCGCCGGAGTCGAGCCACGCCATCAAGGCGGCCATCGACAAGGCGCTTGAGTGCAAGGAAACCGGCGAAGAGAAAGTCATTCTCTTCAACCTGAGCGGACACGGCCACTTCGATATGAGCGCATATGACGCGTACCTCAGCGGCAAGTTGACCGACTATGCGTATCCGGAAGAGAAGATCAGGGAATCGATGGCCAAGATTCCGAAGATGGGATAGAAGTTTGCGGAATGGGATTTTTTCCGCCTTCGCTTAAGCGTCTTCGACAAGGCGCTGCGGCGGAAAAATCCCGCCCTTTGCCAACCCGCGAATTCCGAACATCCGTTTAACCACCGCCGCTCCGGGAATAACACCGTCACCTTGTGTATTAGTTGACAACAACTGGAGACGGTCAGCGATGGAAGCTTCCGGCGTCAAAGCTTATTCAAATCTCATTGAAAGCCTTGCCGGCTTAGCGGATTTTGATGTTCAGAAAAAGGGTGAGGCGACGGCTGTCGTCGGGTTTGACATGGGGCAGGGCAGGAAGCAGTCGGTCTGGATCCGCTATCTGGGATCCGACAGGCGCGGGAACTCCATCGTCACCATAAGTTCGGCTTCGATGAAGTTGCGCTCGGGCGAGAAACTCGACGGCGAAAGAGCTGATCGCCTCGGTGCTCGCCATCGCTGAGCTATCCGACCCGATGGAGAGCGTCCTCACCGGCCGGGACATTTTTTTAAGCCGTCTTAACCGGGTTAGGCGTGGCGGAGCGGAATTTGTCCGTCGCAGCGTTTGCCGCAGACGCAGTCAGCGGAGACGGACAAATTCCGCTCCGCCCTGTCGAAGACGCTTTAGCGGAGACGGACAATTTTTGCTCCGCCCTACTTGACAACATAAACGTCGATCGTCTCGATCGGCTGCCTGGCCAGCGAGTAAGGCAGATTCCCGTGGAACTGATCATAGAATCCCGCCTGGCTGCCCGGATCCTCTACGCGGACCGGCCAGGAGCCGGGGTAGTTGACACTTTGCTCCAGTTGCAGGCGCCTCTTTAGATCATCGGAAATGAAATAGGCGATCAGCCCGTGGCTGAGCACGACGTGGTCGCCGGCAGCCGGCGAGCCGTCATCCCTGGTCAGATACCGGCCGCCGTTTTCCTCGAGGTAGTAACGCAGTCCGAATTCCCCGGCGAACCAGAGCTTGTGATTGCCCGTTTGCAACTGCCGGGAATAGTCAGAGGAGAAGCTGCGGTAAACATTCGCCAGCTGATAGTCGGCCGCGGAGACGGCGAAGCCGGCGCCAGCGGTCAGGGCCACCGCCGCCGCCGCGAAAATGGTCCAGTTCCTGCCACTGCTGATGACGCCACCGGAATATCTCACGAACATAAGGATGACGGGCGGGAAAAGGGGCAGAAGATAGCGGGTCGATGCGTAGGGGAGAAGTATCACGTTATATAACAGCACGCCGCCGATCCACAGCACCAGAAAAATGCTGTCGCGTCCGTTCGCGGGTTTCTCATTATCAACGGCTTCGTCCATGGCTTTGTTTGCAAAGCGGTATATCGCCAGCAGGCCGGCGGCGCAAAAAATCGCCTGAAGGAATGCTGCCGCGGCCGTGTACTCGCCTGAGGAGACCTTGGTAAGAAAGAAGATCAGGAGCGCCGCCAGCAGCGCGCCGAAGGCCAGGTACTCTTTCTTCCCCTTGAGCATCCCCGCGGCGAGCACCAGTGGGAAGACGGTGGCGCCGCCGATGACCGAGACCGTCGCCAGGATCTTGTTGGCAAGAAACGCGGGCGCCAGGTTCAGGCCGATGCTGTAGGAGAGTTTGGGCGGGCCGCCGGTTGCCGCCAGGTAGTAGACGACGATCGCTCCAAAGATCGCCAGCCCGGCGACCAGCGGCATCATGTTCCTGAGGGTGTGGCGCCGCTGCAGCCAGGCGTAGAGAAAAAGCAGCGTTACCAGACTAAATGACTGATATGTAGTCAAAATAGCCAGGGAGATAAAGACCCCGGAGATTATCAGTAGGCGGTTGTCTTTCCGGTCGACGGCGAAGACGTAAGCTGCAATGGCGGCCAGCCAGAGCGCCACAGCGGGGACGTCGGTCATCACGCTCTGAGCCATGACCATGAAGCCCGGCGTCACCACCAGCAGCAGGGCTGACAGCAGCGGGCTGTGCGTGAACCTTCTGGCGAGGAAGAACATCGAAACCGCGGCGACGGCCGGGAAAACAAGAAAGCCGAGATGCAGTCCTATCTCGCTGGCGCCGCCGAAAACGCGGATCAGCAGCGACATGTAGCTGGTCAGCAGCGGCGGATGCGTATCCAGGTAGAGCGAGAAGAAGTTACCCTCGTAACCGTGATCGGGCAGCCCCAGCGCCAGCGGATGCGCCAGCTTCCACTGCGCCAGCCGCACGAAGAAGGTGTCATCCAGATGGAAGGCCTTGGTGAGGAAAGGGATGGTGATGCAGAGGACGGCGAAGATCAGCAGCGCCAGTGGCAGTCTGTTGCCGGCCGCACTGGGGACGGCTACTTCCTTCTTGCCTGTTTTCTTACCTGTCCCCATAATCGCCAATTAAGTTATGTGTCCCTAAAACCATGAATTAAGTAATGTGTCCCCAAAATCATGAGACCCAGGTGAACACCACGAATTTCGCCACGAACAATCCCAGGAACGCCAGAGAGGTGACCGTTATCAGCATGTCGACCCAGCGGTTCTTCTCACCCCAGAGCGCCAGCAGAATGAAAGCGGGGAAGGCCGTAAGCACGAAACGCGGCATCGAGAAGAGCGGCACGTAAAGCGACGGGGTGCTGAGCGGCAGCAGCAGTACGGCGAAGATGTAGGCCGTGTAATGGACCGGCAGCTTTTTGATGGCGGCGATGCCGAGGCCTATGAAGCCTGCCGTGAAGACGAAATTCATGACGTTATAAGTCGCCCACAGCCTGGGGTCGCTATCGATGACAGGGAAATAGGTCACGTCTTTGGTGTCGAGTATGGTCCTCATCCCGTTCCAGGCCTCGACCGTGCCGTGCCACAGGCCGACCAGCGGGAAGGCGAAGGACCTCAGCCAGTTCGATTGTGCGGCAGAAAATAGCAGCGGGTCGCCGAATCGCAGCCAGAGGTAGAGCATCCAGACCGCCAGGCCCAGCGGCAACAGCAGCAGCCCGACAATATCCCAGCGGAACCTGCGCAGGCTCCAGCTCGAAGGTAGCCAGTTCCAGCCGCGGGCTTCCACATACATGATCGCCAGCGGCACCAGCAGCAGCATACCCGCGCTTCGTGTCAGCACCGCCAGCGCGCCGGCGATCCCGGCCAGCACATATTCATTGCGCCTTGCCGCGTAGATCGAGCCGATGGTCAGCAGCAGGAACAGCGACTCGCTGTAGATCGTCTGGAAGAAGAAGGCGGTGGGGAAGATCGCCAGGTAGAAGACCGACCTGCGCGCCATGTCCTTGCCGAAATCGATCTCCACCAGTAGATAGAAGAGATAGAAGGCGCCCAGGCAGCAGGCCAGAGAGATGAAGAGCCCCGCCAGCACCGCGTTGCCAAAAAACAGCGGCCGGATGACGGCGATAAGCATGGGATAGAGAGGGAAGTAGGCGGCGGAGCCGTCGACCGCCGAGTATCCGTGTTCGGCGATCCGCAGGAACCAGACCGAGTCCCACTTTGCCCAGATATCAAAAAGGTAGTGAGGGATGCCGGTGAAGGTATCGGTGAGCCTGTGATCGACGTAGGGCGGCTCCATCTGTGTCGTGGGGTCGATCTTCGGCAGCGTCAGGTACGCCAGCGGCGCCATCAGGAATAATGCACCACGGGTGATAAGGAATATCAAACCCGCTTCGCGCAGCTGCTCCGGCAGGCGCCTTCGCACTTTCTAGTCCTCCGCTTTCCTCAGATACAGGAAGCGGTCGAGCGGCCGGTTGAATTCGCTCCAGGGCTCGTTGCTGTCGGCGCGCTTGCGCTGGAAGACGTTGGCCTTGGCGTCGATGTCGTCGGCGTGGTTGAGCAGGAAAGCCTCGGGCGTTTTCGGCCGTATCGGCGAGCCGTATTCCTTCTCGCCGTGGTGTGAGAGGATCAGGTGCAGCAGCTGCAGCATCAGCTCGCCGGGAAAATCCGTCAGCCGGGCGATGGCGTCGGCGACCATCTTCTCACCGAGGACGATGTGGCCCAGTAGCCGTCCCGAATCGGAATAATCGATAGCGGTGGAATAGTCGAACTCGACCGTCTTGCCAATGTCGTGCAGTATCGCCGCTGTCACCAGCAGGTCGCGGTTTACCTCCGGGTACTGGCCGGCGATGGCGTCAGCGACGCGGCAGACCGAGACCGTATGCTCGAGCAGCCCGTGGATGTAATTGTGATGGAATCCCTTGGCCGCGGGGGCCTGGCAGAAATCGCGGTACATGTCTTCGTTGAAGATCTCGTCGAGCAGCCCCGCCAGGTAGGGGTTGGCGATGCTTTCGCGGATGGCGGCCAGCTCGGCTTCCATCTCGGCCAGGTCACGAGGGCTCGAAGGCAGCAGGTCCCCGAGGTCGAACTCGTCCTCGGGCGCCGCCGAACGGATGCGCTCCACCTTGAGCTCGGGGGCGCCGCGGAAACCGCTGGTCACGACCGCCTGGACCTTGACCACATCCTGGGCGCAGAAACGCTCGATGTCGGAGTCATTGACGTCCCACATCTTGCCGCTGATGACGCCGCTCGCGTCGGAAAGCCGGAGATCGATGTAACGGTTGTTGTTGCGGTCGACCTTGACGATCTTGCCGCCGCAGACGAAAAAGCCGGTTACCTTCTGGCCCGGCTCCATTTGTTTGACCATGGTTTTCATGGGAGGCTCCATAATTATAGTGACGGTCGCGGGCGCTGGGCCCTCCATAAGACCGCTGTCTATTCTATATCATAGAATATGCACCAGACGAAGGTTTCGGGAGAACGCCCGGGCGGGATAGCCGGAACGGGGTTCCTCTACCGCAGCGTCTTGTCGAAGACGCTTTAGCGGAGGTAGAGGAATCCCATTCCGTGAATCACGTACGAAAGGGGAGGAAAGACATGAAACCAAAATTCACGATGCTGGGCACCGGCGGCTGGATTCCGACCGCCCGCCGCGAAACCACCTGCGCCATCCTGAGCATGCCTCAGTCTCTCTTCATCTTTGACGCCGGCACCGGCCTGTCGCGGCTTCTGGAGGAACGCTTCCGCCCCGAGCTCGATCCCGGGCGCGAGGTACACATGTTCCTCAGCCACTATCATCTCGACCATATCGCCGGGCTTGTCTACCTGCCGGCGATGTTCAAGGAACGGACCGTCTATCTGCATCCACCGGTTTCCCATATCACCGGCGACGATCCCGAGGAGGTCATCGGCGGCCTCATCCGCAAGCCCTATAATCCGCAGGCGATGGCCGATCTGCCGCTCGAGCTTCGCATCGTGCCGATCTGTGAGGGGACCCACGACGTTGGCGGCGCTTCCGTGAGCGTGCGTAAACAGATCCACGCCGATCCTTCCGTAGCCTACCGCGTCAACGATTGGGTCGTGTTTGCCACCGATACCGCAGACGATGAGGGAACGGCGGCATTCGCGCGCGGAGCGCGCCTGCTGGTGCATGAGGCCTGGATCGATGGAGCCGAGGAAGATGATCCGGCTAGCGAGCGCATAGCCCGTGAGGCCTACACGGCACACACTTCGGCGCGCCAGGCAGCCGCGAGGGCCGCGGAAGCCGGAGTGGAGGGGCTGGTCCTGTGTCACCTCAATCCGATGCGGGGGGACGCTTACCATCAGGGGATGCTTGTATCAGCCCAAAAGATCTTCGCGGGCACGCGCATACTCGAGGACGGCGAAGGCGTGGAATTCTAGGCTCTCGGGATGAGCGCCGATGGCGGCGTGAAGCAAGCGGTCGCCGCGCCCGCGGCGCCAGGAGCTACTCGGTGCCGGTAGCGGCTTTCTTGTAAGCCTGGTGGAGCTCCTGCTCCTTGGCCAGCTGCTCGGCCATGACCTCGCGCAGCAGATCGAAAGCGCGGATCACCTTCTGGTTGGCGATGGTGTAGAAGACGTTGACGCCGTGACGCCGGGAATAAACCAGCGCGCGCTGACGCAATATCGCCAGATGTTGAGAGACGGTTGCCTGGGGAAGTTCCAGCGCCGAGGCCAGATCGCCGACGGTCCTCTCGCCTTCGCGGAGCTCGTTGAGGATGAGAAGCCGCTTGGGATCTGCCAGGGCTTTGCAGATCTGGGCATGCAGTCTGTATATATCTTCTTTTACTTGCGGATCCATGATCCCTCCGTCATGCAGGTTACTCAAACGTCCATAAGTCAATATGAATACTCATACATAATATTACAGGCATGGATTATCTTCAATCATTTCTTTCAGGTTTATCCTGGTTTTGACAGGGTAGGTGAAAGATGCTGACCTCGGTATTTCAGGACTTTTGGGTTTTGTTTTTTCGGGGTTTTTTCGCATTTAAGGGTAACAAAGGGAGGTTTTATGGAAGAATTACGGTCTTTAAATTCTCGAACGGGAAGGGGAGGAAGATGAAGCTTAGATACAAGATCCTGATTTTCACTTGCGTGGCGGTTTTGCTCACTTTGGGTCTGGCAGCCGTTTCTTCAGCGCTGGCGCCGCCACCGGTGCCGCTGGACCCGACGACGGTGCCCAAGTACACTGACCAGCTGGTCATCCCACCGGTTTATCAGCCGACGGTGACCACTGACGGCAACGGCAATACGATACACGAGTATACGGTAAGCGAAGAGCAGTTCACGCAGCAGATTTTGCCCGCGGGGTACCCGATGACGACCGTTTTCGGCTACAAGGGACCGGTCCAGAGCCCAGGTGGACCGGTCATGTTCCAGAACACGCCGAGCGCTACATTCGAAGCCGTCCGGGGAATTCCCGTGAAAGTGCACTGGGTCAATAATCTGGTCAGCCAGATATTGCCGGTGGATCCCACTATCATGTGGGCCAATCCCAACAACATGGCGACGCCGACGGCGCCGTTTTCTTCTTACCCGCCAGGTTACCCTGATGCCCAGAGTCCGGTTCCGACCGTGACCCATCTTCATGGAGGCGAGGACAGGTCCGATTCCGACGGTGGTCCGGAGTCCTGGGTAACGTCAACCGGCAGTGCCGGACCCACCCTGACTGCTGCCAACCATACCGCGCCAAATACGGCTACCTTCGATTATCCCAATGGACAGCAGCCTACGACACTCTGGTATCACGATCATGCTCTTGGCCTGACGCGGATCAATGTACTTTCGGGCCTGGCCGGTTTCTATCTGCTCAGGGATCCGGCTGACACGGTTGCGGCCAGCCTTCCCAGCGGGCAGTATGAGGTGCCGATCGCGATCCAGGACCGCTCCTTCTACGATGACGGTTCGATCGCCCTGACCAGCACGGGCGTTAACCCGGATGTGCATCCGGACTGGGATCCGGAATACTTCGGCGACACGATCATGGTTAACGGCAAGCTGTGGCCGAACTTCAACGTCGAGCAGCATCAATACCGTTTCCGCATCCTGAACGGATCGAACGCCCGGTTCTATAACCTGGCGCTCTCCAACGGACAGTCGTTCACGCAGATCGGTTCGGACGGCGGTTATCTGCCGGTCCCTGTGACCGCGACCTCGCTGTTGATCGCTCCCGGAGAACGCGCCGATATCCTGATCGACTTCTCGGCGCTGGCGCCGGGCGCCCAGGTCACCTTGACCAACGACGCCGCCGCGCCTTATCCGAGCGGACCGCCAGCCGATCCGGCCACAACCGGCCAGATCATGCGCTTCACGGTCACCGGCGGCCCGGTCGTGACCCCGGCCCCGTTGCCGGCCACACTGAATACGATCCCGGCGCTGACGCCGGACTCGCCCGGCAGGACCCTGACTCTCAATGAGAACCTGTCCGCAAGCGGCGGACCGTTGCAGCTTCTGCTCAACGGTCAACCCTACAGCGGATCGATTTCGGAAACGCCGGCGGTGGGCGCAACGGAGGACTGGGACATAGTCAACCTGACCGGGGACACTCATCCCATACATCTGCATCTGGTTCAGTTTCAGGTGGTCAGCAGGACACCGTTCGATGCAGCGACTTACGATACGGACTGGCAGACTCTCAACGGAGGGCCGCCACCGTTCAACCATCCGACCTCGACACTGCCGGTTGCGCCCTATCTGACCGGGGCTCCTGCCGGTCCGGACGCGAATGAAACCGGTTGGAAGGATACGGTCAGGATGAACCCGGGAGAGATTACGCGGATCAGGGTAAGGTTCGCACCTCAGGATGCCACGGGGACCACTCCCAACGTAAATAGCTTCCCGTTCGATCCGACCTACGGACCGGGATATGTGTGGCATTGCCATATCGTGGATCATGAGGACAACGAGATGATGCGGCCCATGGGTATCATCCAGACGGGAAAACCGGCGCTTAGCCTGCAGAAGAAGGCCATATTCTGGGCGAGTTACGCCGACTACACCAGCGGACATCTGACGGCGACCCTGTCGGTGATCAACGGTACCGGCGGCACTGCCAAAAACGTCCAGATCACCGGAGCCAGCGGCAACATGGGAGTGACCAGCATCACCACCCTGCCCCTGAACATGGGAGACCTGGCGTCAGGCGGCTCCTCTGACATCACGCTGGTGTACAGCATTCCGCCGGGAACGGCTCATTTTTCCACTGGGATCACGGCCGTCGCAGCGGACACCGCCGGCAATTCCTATACATATCCGTAGATTCGCGCCATGGCGCTTATCTGCGTAAAGAAAAAAGGAGCAGGAATATGAATCCTGACAAGTCGCGGGATCGGAAGACGTATTGCGCGCCCGAGCTCGCCAAAAAAGGAAATATCCGAACGATCACGTTTGAATGCCAGAGCTGGCAGTGTAGCGTGATTGTTCCGCCGCAGCCGCAGCAGTAGGGTCGGCCGGTACAGGCAGGATACAGCACAGGCAGTTAAAGGGGGCGGCCCG